>JBAVMZ010000569.1:0-2423 GCA_049690595.1 Occallatibacter sp.
GCGCTGCTCAGCTTCCTCACGCTCTTCGCGCTCTACTGCCTGCTGACCGACTTTGAATCCGAGCGCCCTGCCCGCTTCTACGGAATGTGGGCCGCGCTGGCGCTGGGGGTGCTGACCAAGGGCCTGATCGCGCCGGTCTTCTTTCTGGGCGCCGCTGTGCCGCTGCTGGCCATCACCGGCCTGTGGCGCCGCTGGCGCAGCCTGAAGCCGGTCACCGGACCGCTGCTCTTTCTGCTGATCGCCGCGCCCTGGCACATCCTCGCCGGGCTGGCCAATCCCGGCGCCGGATGCCCGGTGGGCAACCACCCCACCCCCGGCAACGTCCACGGCTTCTGGTACTTCTACTTCCTCAACGAGCACGTCTTCCGCTTCCTGGGCACGCGCTACCCGCACGACTACAACAAGCTGCCCTTCCTGGCCTACTGGCTGCTGCACCTGGTCTGGCTCTTCCCGTGGAGTCTCTTCGTTCCGGCGGTGCTGGTGGCGGCCTGGCGCACACGGAGGGTGTGGCTCGAGCACCTGGGCCGCGAGGCCGGCCAGACGGTCGACTTCTATCTGGACCACGCAGCCCGCGAGGACGTGGCCAGCTATGTGCGGAAGCTGAAGTTCCGCGTCCGCACCATCTGGCTGCTGGCGCTCTACTCGGCCGTCATCCTGCTCTTCTTTTCGCTCTCGACCAACCAGGAGTACTACACCTTTCCTGCCTGGCCGCCGCTGTTGATCCTCATTGCCGGCGTCGTGGCCGCCATCGAAGAGGGTCCGGCCGACCCGGCCGAGAAGCGCCTGCTCTCGACCGCATGGCTGACCGGCGCGCAGGCTCTGTTTGCCGTGGCCGGCGTGCTGGCCGCCGCGGCTCTGGGCTGGGGCCTGTGGAGCGCCCGCAATCTGCCCTTCGTCCCCGACATCGGCACCCTGCTGGCCCATCGCGGCGTGGGCGACTACACGCTGTCGATGTCGCACGTCTTCGACCTGACCGGCCCGTCCTTTGCCGCGCTGCGGTTGCCCGCCGCGCTGGCCGGCCTGGCGCTGCTGGTGGGTCCGGCCGTGGGCTGGCTGCTGCGCTTGCGCGGACGCCACCTGGGCGCAACCGTCTCAGTGGCGCTGACCGCCGCGGTCTTCCTGGTGGCGGCGCACATCGCTTTTGCCCGCTTCGAGCCCATGCTCAGCTCAAAGCAACTGGCCGACACGATTCGCGCCAAGGGCTCGCCCGCCGACACCTTCATCATCTTCGGCGACCAGTCCGACGCCTCCTCGGTGGTCTTTTACACGCACAGCTTCCTCAGCAAGCCGACGCTGCTGGTGGGCGAGGCCTGCTCGCAGCACAACGAGGGCTCGACGCTGCTCTGGGGCACCTGCTACCCCGACGCGCCGCGCATCTTTATCAGTCAGGAAGAATTGGCGAGCGAATGGGGCCGGGGCGAGCGGAAGTGGCTCTTCGCCCAGGACGCCAACCAGCCCAAGGCCGAGCAGTTGCTGGCCGGGCGGCTGTATCCGGTCCAGTCCATCGCCGACAAGGCGCTGTGGACGGACCGGCCGCTGCGGTAAGGCCGCCCTCGGTGAGCGATCCCCGGAGTAGGTAGTTTCCAGCCTCGATGTGAGCTACAATGTAGCCCAGAGGTGAATCATGCCCGCCAATTCTGTCGTGCGCGCGCGAATCGATGCGAAGCTCAAGCAGGAAGCTCAGGCAATTTACGCCGCGGCCGGCCTGACCCTTTCCGACGTCTTCCGCATGATGATTGTCCGCACCGTCCACGATGGCGCGATCCCGTTTCAGCCGCTTGTGCCCAACGCAGAGACCATCGCCGCGATGATGGCCGCGCGGCGCGGAGAGACCGTCGAGGTCGGTTCCATCGACAACCTGTTGGAAGACCTCCATGCGGACGATTAAGCGGACCCGCCAATTCAAGAAGGACTACAAGCGCGAGGCTCGCGGCCAGTACGCCGCCACTCTCGATGCCGAGCTGCTGCAGATCGTGGCAAGACTGGCCGCGGATGAACCGCTACCGGCGCGCTACCAGGACCATCCGCTCGCCGGAGAGTGGAGGACCACCGCGACTGCCACATCCGCCCCGACCTCATCCTCATCTACCGGTTGCCGGATGCCGAAGCCCTGGAGTTGGTGCGTCTGGGTTCACACAGCGAACTCGGTCTGTAGCTCGCCTCGGGTTGACCTGGCCCGCGCGGAACGGAGTCAAGCCGCCCGCATCTTCCCCCCCGGCAACAGCTCGAAGACGCGGCCGCGCCAGAGGATCCGCCGGCCCCAGTAGCTGGCCGCCCAGAAGGCGAAGCCCATCGCGTCGCGCACGGGGTAGAGCACCAGCAGAGAGAACCAGCACCGGTCGCTCACGGCGAGCCGGCCGGCGGCAATGGCGATGGCCCAGCGAGTCGCGAGCGCCCAGCCGAGCGCGGCCAAGCCCCAGCCC
>JBAVMZ010000570.1:0-2637 GCA_049690595.1 Occallatibacter sp.
GCTCCAGCCAGGGGAGGCCGCTCGATGAGCGAGCCGCCGCAGGCAGGGCACCAGTCGGCTTGGGTCTCGGCGGCGAGCACGGCGTGGCAGTGGGTGCAGATTCGTTCCATAGGCCAACGATAGCGCATTCAACAACCCGCGATGCAGGGCCTTTAGACTGGAGGTATGCACCCTCCGGTTCGCCTGGTGGCCATCGACATGGACGGCACGCTGCTGCCGACCTTTTCGCAATCGATCAGCGCGCGCAATGCCCGGGCTCTCAAGGCGGCGCAGGATGCCGGCATCACCGTGGCCATTGCCACCGGGCGCAGGACGGCCTACACGGCGCCTCTGCTCGAAGGGCTTGGGCTGCGCGCCGATATGCCGCTGATCACCTCGAATGGCGCGGTCACGCGCACGCTGGGCGGCGAGCGGATGGACCTGTGCAGCCTTCAGGCGCGGGTGGCGCGGGGAATCTGCGGCCTCTTGCGGCCCTTCGGCGCGCTGGTCTTCACCTTCGACAAGGCGGGGCGCGGCGAGCTGGTGCTTGAGGAGCTGGACAACGTACAGGGGCGCATCGCTCTCTGGGTCGAGGCCAACCGCAACGCCATCGAGGTGGTGAAGCCTCTGGAAGACGCGCTGCTGGACGGGGAGGACCCGATTCAGGGGATGGTGGCCGGCGGTCTGAGCCGGATGCGCGCGGCAGAGAAGGCGCTGAAGGCGAGCGAGTGGGCCGCCTCCTGCGAGTCCATCCGCACCGAGTACCCTGGGCGCGACCTTTCCATCCTGGACCTGCTGCCGGCCGGGGTCTCGAAAGGATGGGCGCTACGCGGGCTGGCCGCGCGGCTGGGCGTGGACCAGCGCAGGACCATGGCTATCGGCGACAACTGGAATGACCTGACCATGCTGGAGTGGGCCGGCCAGCCGGTGCTGATGGGCAATGCCGCGCCGGAGCTGAAGGCGCGCGCAAAGACCGAGGGCTGGAAGCAGGCTCCGCCGAACGACGAGGATGGCGTGGCGGTGGTGCTGGAGCGCGCGGTCGAGCTGAGGTGCAAGGCAGCGGGTTAGCGAGTCAGCGGGTGCCCTCGTCACAGGTCGCGGCGGCCTTCCAGGGCCCGCGCCATGGTCACTTCGTCGGCGTACTCGATGTCGCTGCCGGCGGGGATGCCCGTCGCGATTCGAGTGATCCTGACCGGGAAACCGCGCAGCGCAGTTGCCAGCCACGTTGCCGTGGCCTCGCCTTCGAGCGTCGGACTCGTCGCCAGGATCACTTCGTCCACTTCGCCGCGCTCGACTCGAGCCACCAGCGTTGCAGTGCGGAGCTGATCGGGGCCGATTCCATGCAGCGGCGAGAGCGTGCCGTGCAGGACGTGATAGACGCCCATGTAGCTGCCCTGGTTTCCCCTGGCGCGCTCGACGGCGGCAATCGAGGTGGGCTCCTCGACCACGCAGACCAGCCGGTGGTTGCGCGTGGAGCTGGTGCAGTAGGCGCAGGGATCGACGTCGGTGATGTTATTGCAGATCGAGCAGAGGCGCAGGCTGGCCTTCAGCTCGCGGACGGCCTCGGCCAGTGCGGTGGCATCCTCGTCGGAAGAGCGCAGGATGTGAAAGGCGAAGCGTTGCGCGCTCTTCGAGCCCACGCCGGGAAGCTTCTTCAGTTCTTCAATGAGCCGCGCCATCGGCTCGGCATAACGGGACACTTCGCGTTTCTCCTGTGCTTTACCCGACGAATCGAGGGTTAACAGCCCGTGGCGAAAGTCGAGTCTTGAAAGGGCACGACTTCAGTCGTGCCGAAAGTGGTCGATTACAAACGATGGGCTTTAGCCCCTGAGAGATGTCTTTCAACGAACTGGACTTTTCCCACGGCCCGTTAAATGGTTCGGTAGACAATGCCGGTGAAGACTTCGGGGTTCATGAAGCCCTTGCCCCAGGCGGCGTCGAACTCGGCGGTGGGCTTCTTGGCGACGGTTTCCTGCTCGTTGAGGCCGGCGGACTTGAGCGCGGCCACCTTGTCGCGCACGGTTTTGAGCATGGAGTGATAGGCCTGGAAGTCGGCGCGGTTGCCCAGCGGCCCGTGGCCGGGGATGATCCTGGTATTGCCGCCGGCCAGGGCGAGGATGCGCTCGCCGGCGGCGATCATGCCGCCGATGGAGCCGCCCGTTCCCTCGTCGATGAACGGAAAGTTGCCGTTGAACCAGAGGTCGCCGGTGTGCAGAACGTCGGCGCTCTCGAAGTGGATCCAGATGTCGGTATCGGTGTGCGCCGGGGCCACGTGAACGAGGTCGAGGGTGTCGCCGTTGCGGTAGAGGGTGAAGGTCTGGTCGAAGACCTGGGTGGGCAGTGCGCCGGCGGGCGAAGGCGGCACGGTGCGATGGAAGATCTTCATCTCCTGCGCGGTGGAGAGCCGCTGGCGGGTCAGCCGATGGGCCAGGATCGAGAAGCCGGCCGCGTGCAGGCCTTCGTTGCCGCCGGTGTGGTCGCCGTGCCAGTGGGTGTTGACGAGCAGGCTGGGCGCGGAGGGCGCGGTGGGCACGAGCGCCGCGATGGCCTCGCGGATGCGGGGGACGGCCGGAGCGTAGCTGGAGTCGATCAGCAGCAGGCCGTCCGCGCCGAACTGGAGGGCCATGTTGCCGCCGACGCCCTGGAGCAGGTAAAGGT
>JBAVMZ010000571.1:0-8882 GCA_049690595.1 Occallatibacter sp.
GGCCACGCCCGCCCCCACCACCAGAAAATCGACCTGCGATTGAACTGCCATAAACGACTAGGCTACCACCCCCCACAGGAGCGGCGGAGCACCGGCGCGGAAGCGACAGGGCCATCGCAGGAAGAAGCCGAACCGGCAAAAGGCGAGTTCTGAAGGGACTCGACCTCACAGCCCGCGGAAAACGCCACAATGGCTCGAAAAGGTCCAGGGCACCGCTTCCCGGCTGCGGAGAACCTCGAATGGAGCGGGCTTTGTAACAGGGCACGACTTCAGTCGTGCAGCAAGACGCTGAAAATAAAAGGACGGGCTTTAGCCCCTGCTAATCTTCGAGTGCCTCTTCACTCATTCTCTGGCCCGTTTCCGCAGCCCCTTCAATCGTGCCGCAAGACGCCATCCGGCCAGCCGTTGCCGGAAATTCCACCTCCTCGCCGCACAATCGAATCATGACCCCCACGCGCGGCGCTTTCCCGATTCAAGACGCCAGGGATCTCCCCGGTCCATACCCCCACCCCCCCTGGTGAGTACAGAAACTGTATTTGGTCAAGCACGCTTGTCATTCTCATCCCGCCTCGAACCTCGGGCGCTGCCCATGTATCTCGCGCCAAATCAATCGCTTCCACCTGCCTCGCAGCCTCCGCTCAGCTCCGCCGTGCCCCCCCCCGGTTCGTACAGAAACTGTATTTAGTCAAGCATACTTGTCACTCAGTTCCGTCCCAGAACCCCGGGCGCTGCCCATGTATCTCGCGCCAAATCAAGCGCTTCCGCCTGTCTCGCAGCCTCCGCTCAGTTCCCGGCCACCTCGCCCAAACTGCCGCAGTACGCCAGGGATAGTTGCCCCGAGGGTCGGGATCGGGTCACATCCCGGCTCGCAGAGGCCGTGTTACCATTCCGCCGTCGAAGGCCGCCGGAAAGGAATCCAGCTACGCGTGGATAGAGGCCGCTTCACCCTCGTCAAGTGGTACATGGACTGCGTCACCGAAGATGGCGAGGTGGCCGTCCTCTACTGCGTCGACCTGCACTGGGGCAGGATCCACGCGCGCTACAGCAGTGCGCTGACCGCCGGCGAGCGGCCCCCCGAGTCGCACGCCTCGATGGCCGGTTACCGGGTCTCGGCGAGCGAGGGCGAGATCGCGGTCGAGGCGCCGCGGCTCAAGGCGGAAGGGAACTGGCGCGCCGACGCCCCGCCCGTGCGTCAGATGGTCTACCAGAGCGACGCGGGCGAGGTGGAGTGGAACTGCCTTCAGCCGCGGTCGCTGGTGCAACTCCGCATCGGCGAGCGTGCATGGAACGGCCTCGGTTACGCCGAGTGCCTCACCGTCACCGTGCCGCCGTGGAAGCTGCCCATGCGCCAACTCCGCTGGGGGCGGTTCGTGTCGCCGGAGAACTCGCTGGCCTGGGTCGACTGGCAGGGCGGCCACTCCACCAGCTTTGCGGTCCACAACGGACGCACGGTGGAGACGCTCGCCGTCTCGGACGCCGAGGTCGCCGTCCCGGGCGCGACGCTCACCATGGAGGAGCCTCTGCCGCTGCGCACCGGCCGCCTGGCCTCGACGGTGCTTCCCGGCCTCTCCGCGCTGGGCGGGCTGCTGCCCCGCTCGCTCTTCAACATTGAGGAACACAAGTGGCGCAGCCGGGGTAGACTGGCGGCGCAGGAGCAAAGCAGCCGCGGCTGGGTCATTCACGAGGTGGTCGATTGGAACGTGTAAGAGGTTCGTTGGGCGCCAAGGTGCTCTACGGGGCGTTGTTCGTCGTGGTGCTGCCGCTGGCGCTGATGCTCTGGGCGCGGGCAACCGCGGGCGCGGTGATGCTTGCGGCCATCGAATCGCCAGCCTCGGGCGCGGCGCTGGCGGCTCTGGGCGCGGCGCTCACGCTCGCCGGGCTCTTCTCGCTCTGGCATTACGGCCATGGCCTGCCGATGAATGCCTTTCCCCCCGCGCGCCTGGTCGCCCACGGCATCTACAGCCTGGTTCCGCATCCCATCTATGCCGGCTTCGTGCTGGCCTGCGCCGGCGCAGCCATAGCCACCGGTTCCGCGAGCGGACTGTGGCTCGTCACGCCGGCCGTCGCCCTCTGCAGCGCGGCGCTGGTTCTGGGCTACGAGATGCCCGACCTGCGCCAGCGGCTGGGCCGGTTGCCCTTCTCTCCCTGGCTGCCGGCCGACAGGACCGAGCCCCCTTCGTGGATGGAACGCGCTCGCGTCTACCTGGCGATCCTGCTGCCCTGGCTGGCTGTCTTCGAACTGATCTGGCGGCTGGAAGTGCCCGTCGATGCCGTGGCCACCTACCTGCCCTTCGAGAACCGCCTGCCGGTCGTCGAGCAATGGGAAGCGGTCTACGTCAGCACTTACCTCGTCGTGGCGCTGACGCCGCTGTTGGCCGCCTCCGGGCGGGCGCTCCGCCGCTTTGCGCTGCGCGGGCTCATCGCCATGGCTCTGGTCTTTCCGCTCTATCTGCTGCTGCCCTTCTATGCGTCTCCGCGGGCCTTCGTGCCGGCGGGGCTGCTTGGGCAGTTGCTGCTCTTCGAGCGGCCTCCCTATGCCGGGAGCGCCGCGTTTCCCTCCTTTCACGTTGTCTGGGCTCTGATCGCGGCCTCTGCGCTGGCCGAGGGAGGCCGGGCAAGGAAGCTCGCCTGGTGGAGCTGGGCTGCGCTGGTGGCCATCAGTTGCGTAGCGACCGGGATGCACTCCATAGCCGACGTGCTGGCCGGGCTGGTTGCTTACGCGCTGGTGGTCCGCATGAAAGAGATCTGGGCGGCGATTCTGCGCGTTGCCGAGCGGGTGGCCAACGCCTGGAAGGAGTGGCGGATCGGCTCCGTGCGCATCATCAACCACGGCGGTTTTGCCGCTGCGGCGGTTCTGGTAGGCATGTGGACCATCGGCTCGCTGCTCGGCCCCGGGCGCGCCTGGCTGGTGGCCAGCATCTTTCTCTGCGCCACGGTGGGCGCGGCGCTGTGGGCGCAGTGGGTCGAGGGTTCGCCCGCGCTGCTGCGGCCGATGGGGTTTTACGGTGGTATGATCGGCGCCATTCTGGGCGCGGCGCCCGCGCTCTTTGTCGGCGGCGATCCTGGGGTTGCCTTTGCCGCCGTCGCTGTCGCTGCGCCGTGGATTCAGGGCATCGGACGCCTGCGCTGCCTGGTGCAAGGCTGCTGCCACGGCCGGCCGGCGAATTCCGTGCCCGGCATCCGCTACACCCATCCCCGCTCGCGCGTCTGCCGGCTGGCGCACCTGGACGGGGTGCCGGTCCATGCCACGCCGGTCTATTCGATCCTGTGGAACGCGGCCACCGGCCTGGCGCTGCTGCGGATGCTCGAGTTGCACGCCTCCACCACGATGCTCTGCGGCGTCTACCTGCTCCTCTCCGGCGCCGGGCGCTTTGTCGAGGAGGCCTATCGCGGCGAGCCGCAGACGGTGATCGTTGGCGGCCTTCGGCTCTACCAGTGGATTGCGATTGGGACCATCCTGGCCGGGGCCGCGGTCACCTGCTTCCAGGGCGCGACCATGCCGCCGGCCGCGGGCTGGCGTCTGGAGCCGTTCCTGGTCGCGCTCGGATGCGGCGCCGTGGCCTGGTTCACGACCGGCATCGACTTCCCCGAGTCGTCGCGCCGCTTTGCCCGCCTGACCTGAGCGGCCGGCTTCGCATGGCGCGGAAAAGCCTCACGGAAGGCGGAAGGCACGAACTGAAGGGTACGGGCTTCAGCCCGTACGGATAAGCCCAAATAAAAGCAATGTGGCTTTAGCCACCGAGGGAATGGGAAGCCGGGCCAAACTGCCGAATTCAGAGTTTTTCCGTTGAATCGTGCCGCAGAACGCCGAAAAACGGGGCCGCGCTTCAGCCCCTGCGGGATGGTCTTCTGGAACTTCCTCTATCCCTTCGGAGTTTTTCCGCAGCCTCTGCAGTGGTGTCCCCACACCCAAGGGGATCAGATCATCCGCGGATGCGGCGTCGCTGCCGTGCGCCCCGGGAGGGGCGGCGAGAGAATAGCCCAGGACGCAAGTCCTGGGAGAGCCGCGGAAAGATGACTTCAAGCTCCGTAGGGGCTCCCGAATCACGCCCCCGCGTCTCTTGCCGCACGCTAAGATAGAAGCCAGCGTGCAAAGCATACGGGTCGAAACACAATCGGCGAAGTACACGGTCCTGGTCGGCAGCGGCCTGCTGGCCGACCTTGCGCCGCGCATCGAGCGGGCCATCGGCCGGCTGCCGCGGCGCGTCTTTGTCCTCACCTCGCCGGAGATCTGGGCGCTCTGGGGTGAGCGGTTTCTCCACTCGTTCGACGAGCCGCCCAGCGTGCTCTTTCTCGATCCCGGCGAGCGCCGCAAGAACCTCTCCAGCGTCGAAAGCCTCCTGCGGCAGATGGCCCAGGCCGGCGGCGACCGCGGCAGCCTGCTCGTCTGCTTCGGCGGCGGCATCGTCGGCGACGTGGGCGGCTTTCTGGCCGCCATCTACATGCGCGGCATCGCCTTTGTGCAGGTGCCCACCACCTTCCTGGCGCAGGTCGATTCGAGCGTCGGCGGCAAGACCGGCGTGAACCTGCCCGAAGGCAAGAACCTGGTGGGCAGCTTCCACCAGCCGCTGGGGGTGCTGGCCGACATCGACGTCCTGGGCACGCTTCCCGAGCGCGAGCTGCGCGCCGGCCTGATGGAGAGCATCAAGGCGGGCATCGTCCGCGATCGCACCCTGGTGCGTTTCATGGAAGAACACGCCGAAGCGGTGCTGGCGCGCGATCCGAAGGCGCTCGAAAAGGTCATCGCCGCCTCGATCCGCATGAAGGCCGGCGTGGTCGGCCGCGACGAGCGCGAGGCCGGGCTGCGCATGATCCTGAACTTCGGTCACACGGTCGGCCACGCCCTCGAATCCGCCACGGGCTATAAAACTCTGCTGCACGGCGAGGCGGTGGGCTGGGGAATGATCGCCGCGCTCTACCTGGCCTGCGGGCGGGGCACGATCTCGGGCCGCCAGTTCGACCGGCTGGAGCACCTGATTCACTTCTACGGCCGTCTGCCCGGCCTCAAGCTGCGCGCGGCCCGGGTGGTGGCCGCCACGGCCGGCGACAAGAAGAACGTCGGCGGCCAGAAGCGCTTCGTGCTGCCCGTCGGCATCGGCGACGCGGGCGTGGTGGAAGACGTTGCGCCCGGCGAACTGGAGGCCGCGGTCAAGTACATGCTGGAGCAGGCGGCGGACCGGAGTTAGCGGTGCTGGCGCAGTCAGCGGAGTTAGCGGAGTTGGCGGAGTTTGCGGTGCTGGCGGAGTTTGCGGAGTTTGTGGGGTTTGTGGGGTTTGTCCCCAGGGAACCCCTGAATAAGTCAGGTTTTGAAAGGGCACGATTTCAGAGGCTGGGAAAAACCCGACCAATGGCACGAGAAATGTGAAAGGGCACGACTTCAGTCGTGCCGACAAAGCCAACAGAATCAACTGGGCTTTAGGGAACCTCCGATGAAGTCGAGGTCTTGAAGGGTACGGGCTTCAGCCCGTACGTTAAGTCCAGCAGAATGAATCGGGCTTTAGCCCCCGAGGGAATGGGATGCCCGTTTTTCAGGGCTTCCCTAAGAGTGGGAACAGGGGACTCGAACCGGATGGGTGTTACCGGAGCCAAACCGCAGGGCGCCACCGACGAGGCCTCGGCCGCCACAGCCGTGCGCCAGATGTTCGATTCCATTGCGCCGCGCTACGACCTGCTCAACCACGTCCTCTCGGCCAACATCGACCGCTGGTGGTGGTGGCGGGCGGCGCGGCGTTTTCGGGCAGTCCTGGCCCGGCCCGATGCGGCGGTGCTCGACATCTGCTGCGGCACCGGCGACATGACCCGCGCGCTGCTCAAGCGCCGTCCGCGCGGCTCCAGGCCCGTGCTCGCCGCCGACTTTGCCCGCAACATGCTCGCCCGCGGCGCGCGCAAATTCGGGGCTCCGCCCTCTGGCGCTTCGGCCGGAAGCGAACGCGACCAAGCCCTGCCGCACGCAGTGCCCATCGAGGCCGACGCCCTCCACCTGCCCCTTCGCCCGCAGTCCCTCGACCTGATCGTCTCCGCCTTCGGCTTCCGCAACCTGGCCAACTACGAGGCCGGCCTGCGCGAGTTTCACCGCGCGCTCAAGCCCGGCGGCCAGTTGGGCATCCTCGACTTCAGCGAACCCGGCGGCCTCGTGGGCAAGGCCTACGCGGTCTACTTCCGCCGCGTGCTGCCGGCCATCGGGCGGCTGATCTGCGGCCGCGACGGACCCTACTCCTACCTGCCTGCCTCGGTGGGCAGCTTTCCGCCGCCTGCCGAGATGCTCGAGCTGATGCGCGCCGTGGGCTACGAGGAGTGCGCCTGGCAGCCATACACCTTCGGCATCGCCGGGTTGTATACGGCGCGGCGCGCGGGGTAGGCTGAGAACGGCATGAACTTCCCCGCAACCACGACGGTTGAGCACTCCGCGATGAAGCGGCGCGTGGCGCTGCACTCCATGCTGGCCGCCGCGGCCATGACGGTGCTGAAGCTGGCGGCCGGGCTGCTCTCCGGATCGCTCGGCGTGCTCTCTGACGCGGCCCACTCCGCTCTCGACCTGGCCGGCGCGACGCTCACCTTCTTCAGCGTCCAGGTCAGCGACAAGCCCGCCGACGAAGACCACACCTACGGCCACGGCAAGTTCGAGAACCTCTCCTCCTTCGGCGAGGCCGGCCTGATGGCCGTCAGTTGCGCCTGGATTATCTGGGAGGCGATGGCGCGCATCTTCAACCACAAGGTGGAGCTGCGCCATTCGGTCTGGCCGGTGCTGGTGCTGCTGACCTCGATCACCGTCGACTGGTGGCGTTCGCGGAAGTTGCGCGAGGTGGCGCGGCGCACCGGCTCGCCGGCGCTGGCCACCGACGCCTTCCACTTCGCCTCCGACATCTGGTCGACGGTGGCCGTGCTGCTCGGGCTCGGGTTGAGCTGGGCGGGCATGCGCTTCGGCATCGCCTGGCTGCGCTATGCCGACCCCTTCGCAGCCATCGTGGTCTCGCTGATGATCCTCCGGCTCACCTTCCACCTGACCCGCGAGACGGTCGCGGTGCTGATGGACGAGATTCCCGTCGAGACGCGGCGGAAGTTGATCGACGCGGTGGAGAAGGTGCCCGGTGTCCTGGCCGTCGAGCAGGCGCGCGTCCGGCGCTCCGGCGCGGCTTACTTTGCCGACCTGACCCTGGCCCTGCCCCGCCGCACCACCTTCGAGCACACCGGCGAGGTGGTGCGCGCCGCCACCGAGGCCGCCTACCGCGCCCTGCCCCGCGCCGACGTGGTCATCCATACCGTGCCCCGCGGCACCCGCGCCGAGAGCATCTTCGACCGCGTCCGCGCCGTGGCCGCGCGCAACAACGTCAGCGTCCACGAGCTCAGCGTGCAGTCGCACCACGGCCGTCTGCGCGTGGAGCAGCACCTGGAGCTGGACGAGAATCTGCCGCTGCTCGCCGCGCACGACTTTGTCTGCCGCCTCGAAGCCGAGATCCTCCGCGAGACTCCCGAGATCGACTCCGTCCTGACCCACATCGAGAGCGAGCCAGCGACCATCGAGCAGCCGGGCGAGATGGTCGACGAGGACCTGCGTATCGAGCGGGAGCTGCGCGCCTCGGCCGCGCTCTTTCCTGAAATCGTCGACGTGCACGAGATCCAGATCAGCCGCGCCGCCGACCACGTGGCCCTCACCTGCCACTGCACCCTGCCCGACGATCTGCTCATGCACCGCGTACACACCGTCATCACCGCGCTCGAGGACCGCTTCAAACTCGAGTGCCCCCAGGTCGAGCGGGTGACCATCCACCCCGAACCGGTGACGGATAATCTCCGTTAGCCCCGAGGAGGCCTTCCCATCATGATCACGCACAGCGAATGGCAGCACGACGGCGTCTTCCAGGGCATCGCCGAAAACGGCAACACGCTCACCTTCGACGCCGGCGACGCGCACGCCGAGGGGCCGAGCCCGATGGAGGCCGTGCTGATGGCGCTCTGCAGTTGCACCAGCGTGGACGTGGTCTCGATCCTCAAGAAGAAGCGGCAGGCCCTCACCGGCCTTCGCGTCACCGCGAGCGCGGAACGCGCCGAGACCGCCCCGCGCGTCTTCACCCGCATCCATCTCACCTACACCGTGCGCGGGCGGCTGGACCGCAAGGCCGTCGAGGACGCCGTGGCGCTCTCCAAGAACAAATACTGCTCGGTCTCGCAAATGCTTGAGAAGGCCGCGCCGGTCGACTACGAGATCGTCTTTGTCGACGGGGAGCCAGGCGGGGAGACGCAGCCATGAACCGCCGCAACTTTGTCAATTTCTTCCAGGTGGGTTCGCTGGTCATGCTGCTGCTGGCCGTGGCCATGTTCTCGGCCATGATCACCATGCACTTTGCCATTCACGGAGCCGAGGTGCAGGTGCCGCAGTTCAAGGACATGACGGTGGCCGATGCGCGCTCGCAGGCCGCCGGGCTGGGCCTCGACATGGACGTGGACAACCGCTACTACTCGGCCGACGTCGCCGCCGGCCACATCCTCTCGCAGTCGCCGGCGCCGGGCACGGTGGTGCGGCGCGAGTGGCGGGTGCGGGTGGCCGAGAGCCTGGGCCCGCAGAAGGCCGACGTGCCAGACACCGTGGGCGCCGACCAGCGCACGGCGTCTCTCAAGCTGCGCCGCGTGGGCCTCGACGTGGGCCTCACCGTCGAGTTGCCCTGGAGCCATGCGCCGGAAGGCACCGTGCTGGCGCAGGACCCGCCGGCCCACGCGCAGGGCATTGCCCGGCCCAGCATCAACCTGCTGGTGGCCAAGCCCGGCGACGAGACCGCCGATGCCTTTGTCATGCCGGACCTCACCGGGCTGCCGCTGGCCGCCGCGCAGGCGGCGCTGGCCCACGTCGGCATCCATGCGGATGCGCCGAAGATGGTGGATGCCCC
>JBAVMZ010000572.1:0-12963 GCA_049690595.1 Occallatibacter sp.
CGACAGGATTGACTCGACACCAATTGGAGGGATGCTCCAGGCGCGGCCCCGGGGGACCGCGCCTCTCCGTCGAACCTTCGCTACCGCAGCGGAATCCGCCAGACGTTCACCGAGTTCGCCTCCAGCACGACCGCCAGCACGCCGCCCCGCGCGTCCACGGTCGTGTACACCGGCGCCACGTTGGCCGGCTTCTCAAAGCTGTTTTCGGCCGCCAGATCCGCGCTGGCCAGAGTCGTCCCCTTCGCCGCGCCGGTCGCGCTCGCCCCGCTGAGCCGGATCTCCGCCGCCCGACGCTCGGCTGAGGCATTCACCGCCTTCACGATCAGCTCGCCCGTCCGCTCGTCGAGCGAGGCGCTCGTGTAGAGGCCGCCTTCGGCCGCGGGCGTCACCGGGACAATGCGCGTGCCCACGTTGTTGGCAAAGACCTTCTGCACGTAGTAGTTCGTCGTCCCGTACGAGCGCAGGTTGTCGAACCAAATCAGGTCCGGAGTCCATTGCCAGGCGTCGGCGTGCGCCAGCAGCGGCGCATACGAGGCCATCCGCACCACGTCCGCATTGCGCTCGAGGCCGGTCATGAAGGCCGCCTCGGCCAGCGCCCCCCGCCAGTTGTTGCGGTTGTCCGGGCGCGCCATGCCCCCGGTCTGGGCCGCGTACTCCCCGGCAAAGACCTTCGGCCCTTTGCGGTCGTAGTGGTCGTAGCGGCCCGCGTTGGCCAGGAACCACTCCGGCGGCATGTAGTAGTGCTCGTCCACCAGATCGGCCTTCAGCTCCCGCCACTGCCCCCACAGGTACTCGAACTCGTCGCCCGAGGGCATCGGCCCGGCGCTCACCACCAGCTCGATCTCGGGATGCTTCTCCTTGAGCGCCGCCGCAAAAAGCTTGTAGCGCTCGACGTACTTTGGCCCCCACTGCTCGTTGCCCACCCCGAGCATCTTGAGGTGGAAGGGCGCCGGATGGCCCATCGCCGTCCGCACCTTGCCCCACGCCGTCGTTTCGCCCCCGTTGGCAAACTCGATCAGGTCGAGCGCGTCCTGGATGTACTCCTTGAGCTCGTCCAGTTGCGCCGTCTCGCTCGAGTTGAACTGGCAGGCCATGCCGCAGTTCAGAATCGGCAGCGGGCTGGCCCCAATGTCCTCGGCAAGCTGGAAGTACTCGTAGAAGCCGAGGCCAAAGGACTGGAAGTAATCCGGCGCCGCCCGGTTCTCGAACTCGTTGTTCCAGCGGTTCATGATCGTCTTGCGCTCGGCGATGTCGCCCACCGTCGTCTTCCAGCGGTAGCGGTTGGCCAGCTCGCGGCCTTCCACGATGCAGCCGCCGGGAAAACGGATAAAGCCGGGGTGCATCTCCTTGAGCAACTCGACCAGGTCGCGGCGCAGTCCGTTCGGGCGCTGGTTCCAGGTGTCCACGGGAAACAGCGAGACCATGTCCACGTCCACCGCTCCCGGCTCGTCGAGATAGAGGTTGAACTGCGCTTTCTCCACCGTGGCCCGGGCGCGCAGGACCGTCTCGTAGCGCTTCCACGTGCCGTCGAAGCCGGTCAGCGAGCCGCTCGAGATCTCCAGCCCCGCCGCGTCGGTCAGCGTGGCCCGCAGCGCCTTCGGCCCGCTGGTCCGCACCCAGGCCGAGAAGCGGTACTCGGCGCCCTTCTCCACGCCGATGCCGCGGTAGCCCGAGTTCGAGAGGCCAAAACCCGCAACGTATGCCCGCACCCGCAGATAGTGCGGATTGCTCGCATTCAGCGGACTCTCGGTGCGCACGTCCAACTCGCCCTTCGTGTCGCCCAGCCCGCCCTTGGGGTCGAAGGGCAGGATCTGACGCCAGCCCGTCAGCGGCTCGGCAAACTCGAAGGAGCGGTTCTCGATGCGCTCCGGGTAGAGTCCGCCGTCGGCTCCGAAGTTGATGTCTTCAAAGAAGATACCGAATAGGGTGGGGGCAATGGCCGCGCCTGGGTGGGCGGCGTCGACGGCAATCGTCACGGGTTTTTGCTGGCTCTGGCAGACGAGGACGGAGGCAACGGCAAGGAGGGTGAGGAGAACGGGGCGTGTTTTCATGAAGATCGGCTCGGGGACCATTCTAGACTTGCAAGGCGCCGACCGGGAAAACGACTTCCGGGCCCACCACAGAAGCCTGGATCGCGAACCGCTGGAAGCGGCAGCCTTGCCCTAGGCGGTGAGCTTTTCCAGTTGGTCGGGCTTCACGATGGTCAGGCTGGCGCCCTTGATGGTGATCCACTGGTCGCGGCGGAACTGGTTGAGCAGGCGGGTGACGGTCTCGCGCGAAGCTGACCGATCCTTTTGCTTTCTGCCACCAGTCGATTTCTTGGTGAGTTCGAGTAAAGTTGTATTGAATCGAGGGAGCAGTGCGACTTCTGCATTTCATTGAAATCGAGAACTTTAAGCTCTTCGGCGACAAGCAGAGAATTGAGCTTGACCATCCGGCCGTCCTGATCGGACCAAACAACTGCGGCAAAACTAGCGCGATTCAGGCCCTGGCCCTCTGGTCGCAGGCGGTGAGGGCGTGGTACAGCGTTCGTGGACGCGCCAGTTCCAAGGCGAAGGATCGGTACGGAATCGCTCTGAACAGACTCGACATTGTTTCAGTCCCTGTTCAGACGACCAAGTACTTTTGGTCGAACCTGAAACTCAGAAGCGGTCCGAACGAGATTGTCTATCTGGTCATCACTGTCGGGGTTGAATTCAAAGGAAAGACAATCCCTCTGGCCATGCGTTTCCATAACGACGGTGACGATATTGTCTACTGCCGGGTTAAGGAAGAAGCGAGTTTCGATGGAATTGCGCAGGAAAACGAGCGGAGAGAATTCCTGGAACATGTCGCGGGAATCAAAGTCGAGCTCCTCTATCCCATGTCCGGTCTCAGTTCTCAGGAACCAGTTTACCAAGATAAGTGGATCGGCACCCTGATGGGGCAGGGGCGAACCGCGGAGGTCCTTCGCAACCTCTGTTTTAAGGTGGACGATTCAGGGTGGCTGAGCATCCAGAAGTTGATGCGGCGTCTCTTCCATGTCGATTTGAAGAAACCTGTTGAAAACGGCCGCGGGGAGTTCGAGCTCTACTATTCGCCGGAAGGCTCGCAGAAGCTGTTCGAGGTAGCTGTTTCAGGCCGAGGGTTTCAGCAGATGTTGCTGATCTTCGCCTACCTGTACGGACACAAGAACAGCGTCCTGCTTATCGATGAGCCCGACGCCCACCTGGAGATTCTGCGACAGAAGGAAATGTACGTGCTCCTCCGGGACATCGCGTCGGAAAACGGATCCCAGGTGGTCATGGTGACGCATTCCGAGGTGGTTCTAGCCGAGGCGCTGGATAGAAACCTCAGCCTGATCCTCGACGGCCGCGTGGAAGATGTTTCGCGCAAGGCGCAGGTCGAGAACACCCTCAAGCTGTTCGGAGCGGAGAACTACATCAAAGCACGCGACCGCGGATATGTGCTGTATGTCGAGAGCAGCACGGATGTCGACATGCTTCGGGCCTTCGCGGAGAAGCTTTCCCATCCTGTGCTCGATATATGGGACGAATGCCTCAACTCGTACTACGTGCAAAACAACTATCCCGAGCAAACGCTGGAGAGCGAGTTGGAGCGGGTCGGAATGGGATATGGGATTCAGCCGAGAGAGCACTTCTCGGATTTGCGCTCGCTTTTGCCGGGATTGCGTGGATTGGCCTTGCTCGATAACGACGGCAGGGGGCGCACAGACTCCACGGAGGGGAGGTTTCGAATCTCCTATTGGAAACGGCACGAGGCGGAGAACTACTTTGTGCATCCCGCTCTCCTGCGCCGCTACGCCCTGAGCCAATACGAGGAAGACGACCTCTTCAGGAACCTCGCTAGAACGCAGATCGAGGGGACGTCGGACGAACTTGTGCTCGAGAGAGTCTTTCAAGGGAATGAAGGAGACTTCAGAACCTGGCGGGAGTCTCCCGAGGGCGCTGCCAATTTGATCTGGCAGACCAAGACAGAGCGTATCAAACTCAGCGCGTTTGCGGAGGAGTTCTTCCGCCGGCTTGCAATGCGGACGGGTCTGCCGATGCTCTTGAGGAAGGGAGAATTGCATCGGCTCGTCAAGCTCGTCCAACCTGGATCGCTATCCGTCGAGGTGACCGAAAAACTCGATCTTTTAGGGAATCTGCTGACGGGGGAGTGACGCAGATTTGCGAGTCGACAATTGACGACCTGACGCCGAAGTGCTTCCGAATCAAGCGGTTAACTTCTCCAGTTGGTCGGGCTTCACGATGGTCAGGCTGGCGCCCTTGATGGTGATCCACTGGTCGCGGCGGAACTGGTTGAGCAGGCGGGTGACGGTCTCGCGCGAGGTGCCGGCCATGTTGGCGATCTCCTCGTGCGTCAGCGCCATGGTGAAGCGAAGCTCCTGCTTGCCGTTGCCGGCGGTGCGGCCCCAGTCCAGCAGCAGGCGGGCCAGCCTGCCCGCGGCCGAGCCGGAAAGCGCCAGCCGTTTGGCGTCGTGGAAGACCGTCAGATACTCGCCCGAGAGCGACTGCGCGGCGTGCATCGAGGCAATGCCGTGGCGCGAAAGGAACTCGACGAACTCCTGTTTGCGCACCGTTTTCACCTGGCAGGGCTCGATGGCTTCGGCGGTGACCTCGTGGGGCACGTTGGCCAGCACGGCGCTGAGGCCCATCACGTCGCCGGGGCCGGCAATCTTGAGGATCATCGTCTTGCCGTCGCGCGAGGTGGAGGAGATTTTGACCTGCCCGTAGCAGATGACGAAGACATTGCGCGCGGGATCGCCCTCGCTGAAGAGCTTGGCGCCGCGCGCGTGGCTCATCATGATGCCGATCTTGTCGTAATCCGCCAGGGCTTCAGGTGTGAGATTGCAGAACATTCGCAGATGGCGATGCTCGCAATTCAAACAATCTTCCGGGGGGCGATGGGAGTGGAAAGATGCCATAGAGACCGCTGGTCAAGTTGAAGTATATCCCATTTCACCGGGCGCGCAAGGCAGGGACACACTCTCGTTTCCGCTTCGGCGCGGCAAGAGCCCGGAGCGGCAGACCGCCAGGGCCGAACTTTTTCTCTGAGACGGGGCTGCCGGGCGGCAGCCGGGCGCCTCAGTTTGCCCCCGCCTTGCCGGCCCGGCGGCGGGTTCTCACGGTCCGCGTCAACGAGCAGAGCGCGTATGCGCGTGAGACTTCGCGGGCCAGTTCCTCCAGCAACTTCATGCGCAGCGGCGGATGGCTGTGGAATGCCTGCCGCAGTGTATCGATCGGCAGCAGGAGCATGGAACCTTCGCTCTGGGCGCTGAGGGTGTAGGTGTGGCTCAAGTCGCCCAGCGCGGCGGCCAGCTCCACCAGGTCGCCGGGGCGCGCCTGACCCAGCATCAGCCGCGAATCCAGCCGCTCCGTCCGACGCTGGAAGTTTCCAGAGACGACCAGGTAGAGGCCGCGGCAGGGCTCGCCCTGGCGAAAGATCACTTCGCCGGCGCCAGCCTGGATAGTCTGCGCGGCTCCGCTCAACATCGATCCGGTATCCGGAGGGCACTCCAGCAATTCGGCCACAGGGTGTGTGGCCACGGCTTCCAGCCTTCCGGAGAGCGCTTTTGAATGCATGGTCTCCTCTCCCACAGTCCTTGCCTGCCCGACAGGACTGCGGCGAACCCGGCCTCGGCGCACACTCTCGCCCCGGCCATGTGCTGCACTGCCGCGAATTGACGATACGGCGAGCTTCATTGGCGCCTCGCGCACCTCGTTGACTCGGGAACAACCCTGGCGCACCGGAAGATGCGCCTTCACGCGGCCGCGACGGTCACGGCAGCGCGGCCCATGGGCCCTGCCGCCGGCCTCACGCTCATTCGGCTTCCGGGGATGCGCAGGCCTCCTTTGCCTGCGCAGCGGAAACTTCCTCCGGGGGTACGCACAGAACCGGCACACGCGACCGGACCAGCAGGGCAAAGGCCGTGCCGTGGGGTCCCGGTGTCTGGCTGGAGCGTTTGACCCCTGCCACCAGAATGCTCGGACGGCACTCGTCGATCGCCGCGGCAATCGCATCCGCGGGGGCGCCGTCTATCACCATGCAGCGCACCGGCGACTGGCTGGTCGACTCGATGCCGAACTCCTCCAGCGCGGTGGCGCAGGGATTGAGCGAGGCCGAGGACTCCGCCGGCCCGCGGGCATGCACCACGATCAGAGGGCGCTCAAAAACCCGGGCGAGCGAGGCGGCCGTGGCCACCGCCGAGGCCGTCGCCTCGTTGCGCTCCATGGCCAGCATCACCGGTCCGCCCGGCGTGGGGCGGAAAGGTCCGGCATTCCAGTCGGCGGCCACCGCCATCACCGGACACTTCGCCAGCCGCACCAGTTGCTCGGCGATGGCGCCTACAATCACCGGGCCCGCGCCTTCCGAGCCCTTGGTGCCGATCACGATGAGCCCGGCCTCGTACTGCCGGGCCACGTCGACCAGCATCTGCGCCACGGCGCCCTGGCGGATCTCGGAGTGGCTGTGAATGCCCTCGCGCAACAGGTCGGCGGAGAGTTTGTCCAGCACCGCGCGCGCCTGCTCGGGCAGTTGCTTCAGCACTCCGCCCGGCAGCGCATCGACAGCCGCGTACTCCATCGGATCGGTGCCGTGCGCCAGCACAATACGAGAGCAATAGGCGGTCGCGATCTTGCGCGCGTATTCCAGCGCGGCTTCGGATTGACCCTCGAGGTCGGTGGCGACAACGATGGTCTTCAGGCCATTCGCAAAACTCATCTCGCCTCCTCCGGCGTGAGGGGAATCTCCGCGATACTCTCCATCAGGATTCTGAGTCTGCGCTTCCGGCGGAGAGGCAGGCAGTGACATTATTCACCCGCCCCTGTGACTCGGGTCACAATGCGAAGACCAGGGCCAATCTGTGGACGAAGGCTGCGATCGATCCGCGCGGCGCATGGCTATACACCGCCGGGGCAAATGCGGTAGCCTTTGCGCGTCATGAGAAACCCCTTGAAGCACCTTAGTCAAACGATTTTCCCTGTGGCCGCCGCCGTGCTCGCGGTGGTCGTGGCCGGTTTCGGCGTTCTCGCCTCCGCGCAGGCGCCGGTGGCCGGCTCGCCTGCCATTGAGGCCCGGGCGCACGAAATGCTGGCCAAGCTCACCCTGGAGCAGAAGATCGAGCTCATCGGCGGCGTGGACGAGATGTTCACCCACGCCGTGTCCGCGATCGGCCTGCCGCGGCTGAAGATGTCAGATGCCTCGGTGGGCGTGCGCACCTGGGGACCGACGACCGCCTACGCCGGCGGCGCCGCTCTGTCCGCCACCTGGGACCGGGCGTTCGCCCGCAAGCGGGGCGAGAGCCTGGGCAAAGACGCCAGGGCTCGCGGAGTCAACTTCCTGCTCGGTCCGGGCGTGAACATCGCCCGCTCGCCCGTCTCGGGCCGCAACTTCGAGTACCTCTCCGAGGACCCGTACCTGAACGGCCAGATCGTGGCGCCCTACATCGAGGGTGTCCAGTCGCAGGGCGTGGTGGCCACGGTGAAGCACTACGCCGTGAACAACCAGGAGTACAACCGCCACAACACCGACGTCACGGTGGACGAGCGCACCCTGCGCGAGATCTATCTGCCAGCTTTCGAAGCGGCGGTCAGGCAGGGCCATGTCGATGCGGTGATGAACAGCTACAACCTGATCAACGGCTCTCATGCCACCCAGAGCGAGTTCCTCAACCTGAAGGTGCTCAAGGGCGACTGGGGATTCGAGGGCGTGCTGATGTCGGACTGGGACGCCACCTACGACGCGGTGGGCGCGGCCAACAACGGCCTCGACCTGGAGATGCCCGGCCCCCGCTTCATGAACGCCAAGAACCTTCTGCCCGCTGTGAAGGACGGCCGGGTGAAGGAGTCCGTCATCGACGAGAAGGTGCTGCGCCTGCTGCGCACGGCGCTGCGCTACGGCTTCCTCGACCGCCCGCAGTTCGACCCGGCGGTGGGAAGCTATAACGTGGCAGCGCGCAAGGTGGCTCTGGAGGGCGCGCTCGAAAGCATCACGCTGCTGAAAAACGAGAAGAACATGCTGCCGCTGGATGCGGCGAAGACGAAGACCATCGCGGTGATCGGGCCGAACGGCTGGCCGGCGGTGGTGGGCGGCGGCGGATCGAGCCAGGTGGACGCCTTTGCGCCGGTTTCGATCGTGACCGGCATTGGCGACCTGCTGGGCGCGAACGCGAAGGTGCTGTTCACCCGCGGACTGCCGGAGATGAACGACGTTTTCTGGCGGACGAAGTGGGCGGGCAAGGTGGAAGAGGCGACCTACCCGAGCAAGGACTGCACGGGAACGCCCGTAACGGCGCAGATCGACGGGATTGCGAACTACAAGAACGAGTGGTGGGGACCGGAGGACAAGACTCCGCGCAGCCTGCGTTACACGGCCAGCTACAAGGCGGCCAAGGCCGGCAAATACCTGGTGCTGGCGGCCGCCGCTGGCAACGATCACTACAAAGTCTCGGTCGACGGCAAGCAGATTGCCGACCAGCCGCAGGTGGAGGGCCAGTATCCGGAGTTTGGCTCGATTGAACTGAGCGAGGGCCAGACGGCGAAGGTGGTGGCGGACTACCTGCCGGGCTTCCAGGGCAACCGGTTTGCGCTGGGCATCGTCGCCGAGGCGGACCTGGTGAGCGAGGAGGCGCGGCAGTACGCCAAGGCCGCCGACGTGGTTGTGTTGGCGGTAGGCTTCAACACCACGACCGAGAGCGAGGGCAGCGACCGCAGCTTTGGGCTGCCGTGGGGACAGGACGCGCTCATCGAGGCGGTCGAGGCGGTGAATCCGCACGCGATTGTGACGGTCATGAGCGGCGGCGGCATGGATACGCGGCGCTGGCTCGATAAGACCCCTGCTCTCCTGCATCTCTGGTACCCCGGCCAGGAGGGCGGCGCCGCGGTGGCCGAAGTGCTCTTCGGCAAGCACAACCCCGAGGGCAAGCTGCCGGTGAGCTTCGACCGCGCCTGGGAGGAGAGCCCGTCGTACCAGTACTACTACCCGATCCCCGGCGCCGACACCGCGCTGGACGCGACCGAGGTGGATGGACGCGTCTCCCACTACGCGATTCCGCACGTGAAGTACGGCGACGGCCTGATGGTGGGCTACCGCTACTGGACCACCGTGGGCAAGAAGCCGCTCTATCCCTTCGGCTACGGGCTGAGCTACACCACCTTCGGCTTCGCCAACCTGAAGGCGCCGGCGGCGGCGAAGAGCGGGACCAACGTAACGGTCAGCTTCGACGTGACCAACACGGGCAAGGTGGCCGGAGCGGAGGTGGCCGAGCTCTATGTCAGCGATCCCTCGGCGAAGGCCAAGCGGCCGGAGCGCGAGCTGAAGGGCTTCGAGAAGGTTCGCCTCGCGCCCGGCGAGACCAAGCACGTGACACTGACGCTCGACGCGCGCGCCTTCAGCTACTGGGACGACGCGACGCACAAGTGGACGATCGACCCCGGCAAGTTCGTGGTGCGTGTGGGCGACTCGAGCGAGAACACGCCTCTGGCGGCCGACCTGAAGCTGACGGAGTAAGACTGCGGTCCACAATCCGGTAATCGCCGGCGCACCACCAGGGTGGGCCGGCGATTACCATTGTTTTGCAATTCGTTCAGAATGAACTGTGTTACGTTAAGCATTGGCCTGCAGGCAGCCGATGCATTCCGATCCCTGCGCGGGAGTGAATGGACGAGCATCCCCGGGTCAAGGAGTTCCCCCATCTTCGGCGCTAGTTGAGAGTGTGCGATCTCAGCAAGCGGAAAGCCGGGCTGGCTGGGTCATCGAGGCCGCGTGCAAACGCAAAGCGGCCGCTGCATTGGTTGCCTCCCCCTGAACAGACCTTCCGCCGGCCGGGTGCGGCAGGAGCATGGAATCCAGGGAAGACGGGTAATGGCTCTAGATATACGGACTTTCTGGCTCATCATCGCAGTGGTAGCGACGGGTGTCGGCGTCCTTGTTCTGGTTGTCCGCAATGCGTTCCCCGCGCGCTTTCACCGGATGTTGACCTACTACAGTGTGGCCAACCTGAGCCTTGCGCTCTCCTATCTTTCGCTCGCCATTCCGGACTGGACCGGCGGATTCCTCTTTCACGTCGTGAGTTGGGTTCTTACGGCGGCCTACCTCAGCCTGGAGTACCTGGCCTTTTGCCTGCTGAAGGAGCAGAAACTGCACCGGGCTCTGGTGTACGGGCCGCCAGCGCTGGCCGCGGCCATCTGCATCTGGTGTTCCTACGTGCACCACAACATCTCCGTGCAGATGACACTGCTCGACACTCTGATAATGGCCATGCTGTGGATGATCGCCTGGACGCTGGCTCAGCGGGTGGAGGGCACCAAGCCTCTCGCCGATCTGCTGGCAGCCGCTGTCTACGGCGCTCTTGCGCTGGTGAGCCTGGCGGAGGTCGTTTATACCCTGTGGGTCGGCAGCTTTCCGAGGGAATTCAACTACAACCAGCCCCGGGCCATATACTTCATGGTCGGCGCCACCTGCACGGAAGTCATCGTCTTCCCGCTTTTCCTGCTCATGCTCTCGGAGCGGATCAACCGGATTCTGACCGAGCAGGCGATGCACGATCCACTGACCGGGCTGTACAACCGGCGGGCCTTCGAGGAGATTGCGTACCGGGAGATTGCCGGAGCGGCGAGGACAAAAGCTACCTTCAGCATCCTGCTCTGCGACCTGGACCGCTTCAAGGAGGTAAACGACCGGTACGGGCACGCGACAGGCGACGCGATTCTGCGGGCGGCCGCCGCCCGGCTGCGCCGGGGCCTGCGCGAGGAGGACTTTCTCTGCCGCTGGGGCGGCGACGAGTTCTGCGCGCTGCTGCCGCGCGCACGCTGCAAGGAAGCGCTCCTTGTAGCCGAGCGCGTGCGGCAGCGCTTCGAAGAGTCCGCTGGCTATTACGGGGCGCCGGCTTTGCGGATCACCAGCAGCATCGGCATTGTGAGCAGCGAAGCGAGCGATGCGGATCTGGCTTCCCTGGTTCGCATGGCCGACCGGGCGCTGTACCAGGCCAAGGAGTCGGGGCGGAACCGCGTTGCCGTTGCCGCGGAGACCGGACAGCAGACAAACGAGACAGCAAAGGACTGGGAGACCGGCCTGGCGTGATGACAGCCTGTAGATAAAGACTGTCATCGCAAGAGGAGGAGCCTGACGGCTTACCGCAGGCTCTTCAGCGCCGGGTAGAGCTTGCGCCAGGCGGCGTAGCCGGTCTTGTAGGCGGCCAGGTCGGCGGGGTCGGGGTCGATGCGCTCGGCCACCTCGATGCAAACCTTGCTGGCTTCTTCCAGGTTGGCCCAGTGACCCGCGCCCACGCCGGCCATCATGGCGCATCCGAAGGCGCCGCCTTCTTCCGCGGTCAGGATCTCGACCGGCAGACCGTAGATGCCGGCCTGAATCCGCCGCCAGAGCGGACCGCGCGCACCGCCGCCACCGAGGCGAATGGCGCTGACCGGAATGCCCAGCTCGGCAAAGAGGGTGAAGGTGTCCTGGAGCGAGTAGGCCACGCCCTCGAGGACGGCGCGGACGAAGTGCGCCGCCGTGTGGATGGAGCTGATCTTTGCAAACGCGGCGCGGACCTCGGGGTCGAGATGCGGCGTGCGCTCGCCCAGCAGGTAGGGGGCCCAGATGAGGCCCGCGCTGCCAGCCGGGACCCCGCCGGCGAGCGCGGCCATCGAGTCATAGGTGGCGGCGGGGCTCTGGCCGCCGAAGAAGGTCTCCTTGAGCCAGCTCAGGCTCAGGCCGGCCGATTGCGTCACGCCCATGACGTGCCACAGGCCGGGCACGGCGTGGCAGAAGGTGTGCAGGCGGCCCTTGGGGTCGCGAGTGGGCGCGGCGGTGGCGGCAAAGACCACGCCGGAGGTGCCGATGGTGGCCGAGACCGAGCCGGGCGAGAGGATGCCCATGCCGACGGCGCCGGCGCCCTGGTCGCCCGCACCGGCCACAACCGGCGTTCCGCGGGTGAGGCCGGTGAGCCCGGCGGCCGTCTCCGAGATGCGCGCGCAGACCTCGGGCGACTCGAAGACCCTGGGCAGCCAACTCTCGGGAATCCCGGCGGCCTCGGCCACTTCCCTCGACCAGCGGCGGTGGGTTACGTCGAGCAGCAGCGTGCCCGAGGCCTCCTGCACGTCGATGGCGAACTCGCCGGTGAGCCGGTAGCGGACGTAGTCCTTGGGGCACATGATGTGGCGAATTTTGGCGAAGATCTCCGGCTCGTGCGTCTTGACCCAGAGCAGTTTGGTGAGGGTGAAGTTGGGCAGGGCCGGGTTGCAGGTGAGCTCGATCAGGCGCTCGTAGCCGATGGTTTCATTGAGCCAGTCGCACTCGGGCTGGGTGCGGGTGTCGCACCAGATCAGCGAGGGGCGCAGTACGGCGCCGTTCTCGTCCAGCATGACCGCGCCGTGCATCTGTCCGGTCAGGCCGATGGCGGCAATGGGTTGGCGGGGCTCGGGCGTCGCGGCCAATGCGCCGCGAATCGCCTCCTGCGCCGCCCGCCACCAGTCCTCGGGGTCCTGCTCGGCGTGGGACCCGGCCCCGAACCGGGTCGTGTACGACGTCGCCGCGTTGGCGAGACAGCGCCCGTTGAGGTCGAACAGGCGGGCACGAATGCCGCCCGTGCCGCCATCCACCCCGAGATAGAAGCTCATGGCCGTTTGCCTCCGGGCACGGCCGCGCGGCCGCGCTCATCGTCTTGCATGCGTGCGCTGGATGCGCGGTGACTTTTCGACTGGTTACACTTTTGTCTCTGCAACGAACATTTGTCAATAGGGTGACGGGGCTGTAACGTCCGGGCGCGAACGCGGGCCGGCCGGAGATGGCGGGATGCTGAACCTGAACCTGGGGCATGAGTCGGACGAGGCGCTGATCGTGCGGACCGCGTGGCTGTACTACATGGACGGGCTGACCCAGGAGGCGACGGGCAAGCGGCTCGGGCTGCCCCGGGCCCGCGTGGTCCGGCTGCTGTCGGAGGCGCGCAACCGCGGGCTGGTC
>JBAVMZ010000573.1:0-6953 GCA_049690595.1 Occallatibacter sp.
GCGCGGCCCCGGCCGGCTGGTCGAGGCTCTTGCCGTCCGGATTCCACTGCAGGCGGCTGACGGCCAGGTAGGCGCGGCCCAGCGCGGCGGCGGTCTCGGGGTCGTGCATGGCCTCCGGTGCAACCCGGGCGAAGAGGTCGAGCGCCTCATGCACCAGGTCAGTGCTCATCTCCGTGGGCGCCAGAGGACCCGAGAGCGCCTCGGGCGGCGCGGCCTGGAGCTTGCGCGCCAGCCCGTTCAGGTCTTCACTCAACTGCGTGGGGCTCAACTGCGCCGGCGGCGGCACGCGCTTCTTTGCTTCGGGCGCGACCGAACCCGCGGCCTGACCGGCGGCTGGCGCGTAGCGGTTGCGCAGCGTCTCCACATCGGCGCGCACGCTCTGGATTTGCTGGCGGTAGTGCATGGCCCTCCAGGTGGAGACGCCGCCGACACCCAGCGAAGCAGCCACCAGCAGCCCGGCGGCAATCCGCAAGGCGTTTCTGCGCAGCGTCCGGGCAATAAAGTAGAGCTTCGAGTCGCGCCGGGCCACCACCGGCAGCCCGCGCCGGAAGCGGTCCAGGTCGGCGGCCAGCGCGGCCGGGCTCGGGTAGCGCCGCTCGGGCTGCTTGCGCAGCGCCATCAGCACAATCGCGTCGAGATCCCCGGCCAGCCGAGGGCGCAGTTCTTCGAGAGCGGAATCGGCAGCCTGCCCGGCAGCCGGCATGGTCGCGCGCGCCTGGCTCGGCGGGCAGGGCTCGCTCTCGGCCACGGTCTTCAGCATCTCGGGCAGCGTCAGGCCCTCCAGCCGCAGCGGCCGCGCCCCGGTCAGCAGTTCGTAGAGCACGGCGCCCACCGAGTAAATATCCGCAGCCGGCGTCAGCGTGCGCGAGAGCAGTTGCTCGGGGCTGGCGTAGCCCGGCGTCAGCAGCGGCAGCCCGGTGGTTTCGCCCGTGGCCGTGGCCACATGCCGCGCGATACCGAAGTCCAGCAGCTTGACCACGCCGGCCTCGGTCACCAGCAGGTTGGCGGGCTTCAGGTCGCGGTGGATGACGTTGTTGGCATGCAGATACTCGACCGCCGCGCAGGTCTGGCGGATGAGCTCCAGCCGCTCCTCGAGCGTGGCCTGGCGCGCGGCGCAGAACTGGTCGATGGGCTGCCCGTCGACATAATCCATGACGAAGTACGGCAGCCCGTCGGGGGTCTCGCCGCCGTCGACGATGCGGGCAATGTTGGGATGGTCGAGCCGGGCCAGAATCTGCCGCTCGGCCAGAAAGCGGCGCACCAGCGGGTCGGAGCGCAGCTCCGGCCGGATGACCTTCAGCGCCGCCAGCCGGTTGTAGACGTTGTCGCTGCGCACGGTCAGGTAGACGATGCCCATCCCGCCCGAGCCCAGCTCGCGCAGCACGCGGTAGGCGCCGATCGTCGTGCCTTCCACCGCCGGCGGCGCGGGCCGCTGGAACGCCGGCTCGGCCAGGAACCCTCCGCTCGACTGGCTGGCATCGAGCAGGCGCGCCACCTTTTCATACAGTTCGTCCTGCCCCGCCGTCTGCCGCCGCAGCCACGCCTTGCGCTCCGCGGCGGGCACCTCGGCCGCCGCCGCGAATAACTCTCTCACCCTCTGCTGCGTGCCGTCTTTCACTCGCGCTGACTCCCTGCCGGCCGGCGCCGCGCCGTCCCATTCAGAATAGCGAGAAGCCTGCGCCGCTCCGCGCAAAAAATTCTTGAGCAGCATCGCCCCCCTCTGCCGCTATAACTGGTGTGCGAGGTGTTTTCGATGAAGACCGGAATGAAAGTAGCAGTCGTCAGTGCGATTCTGCTGGCGGCAGTCGCCGGGCAAGCCCAGACGGTGGCGCAGCCCTCGATTATTGGCTCGCTGAAGGTGAAGGAAATCAGCCTGGTCGAGATCGACCAGACCCATGTGAAGGCAGCCGTCAACGTGGAAGTGGTGCCGTCGCGCAGCGTCACGCTGAAGAACATGCGCCTGGCGGGGCTCTATCTGAACGGGCAGGCGGTCTTTGCCTCCGCGCTCAACCAGGAGCTTGCCCTGCAGAAGGACGCACCCACGGCGCTGCCGCCCCTGTATGTCACGGTGCTTTTCCGCGACGTGCAGACCGTCGAGCCCATCCGGCAGATGGTCGACAAGCGGAGCGTCCATGTCGAGGGCTCGCTGGTGGCCGACCTCAAGCTCAACTTCCTGGAGCGTCTGGCGCTGGGCACCCAGCACCCCAAGGCGGAGTTGCCTCTCGACCAGGAAGTGCCCGTCGAAATCGGCGGCTCGGCGCTGCAGCGCACTGCGGTAAACGCCGTGCTGGCGCTGATTGACACCGGTCTGAAGGCCAAGGCCGCCGCCAACCACCTCATCCCCAGCCTGCGTCCGGCGTGGATTCGCGACCTCGAAGCGCAGAGCGCCAATGTTTACATGGTCGAGTCCACCTTCACCATCAAGGAGCAGGACAAGGAATACCAGCTCAAGCAGGACCAGCTCGGCTTCCGCGTCGCGCCGGATGCCGTCATCACCACCGCCGAGGCGGTCGCGCCCTGGAAGTACGACGCTGAGGCGATGGGCGCCATTCAGTCTGGCGAGGCCAAGCTCGAAAAGAAGACTGTCGAGGTGGTCATGGCCCCCGCGGCGCCGGGTGGCATGGCCTCCAGCCTCAGCGGCAAGGAGTCCGGCAAAACCGTGCACGGCTCGCCCGACAAGGACTCGATCACCATGGGCGGCAGCTACGGCCAGGTGAAGGTGCTGCGCCGCGCGTCGCCGGGCTCGATGGCCATCCTGCCGCTGCGGCCCGCCGCCACCACGCAGGGTCTTGCCCTGGCCCCGGCCGGCATCGCCGGACAAAACGTCTGGGAGCACGTCGCGGTCTTCCGCCTGCACATCGACCCCACCACCGGTCAGCCCTCGGTCGAGGTGCTCGAACTCGGCGCGCGCCGCAACGGCGCCGGAATCCAGCTCACCGAGCCGGTTGACTCGGCGGTCTGCGGCTCGCCTATCGTGGCGCCTGAGGGAGTCATCGGCATCGTGCAGGACGAAGACGCCGGCTCGCTGCTGCCCTCCGAGTAATGCTTCGCCAAACCTGGCGGACTGAGCGCAGGGTGGCTCCTCGCAGAGAGGAGCCACCCTGTTCTTTTACCGCCAGCCGCGCCTCCGTTGCTAGCGATAGAACTCCGGAATGAAGTTCTGCTCCTGGATCGGCGGGCGCACATACTTGCTTTTTGCCAGCGGCGGCAGCACCAGCGGCCCCGGTGTCAGGTCCTTGTAGTCGAACCGCGTCAGCAGATGCCGGATCACGTTCAGCCGCGCGCACTTCTTGTTTTCGGCATTGACTACGAACCACGGCGACTGCTTGGTGTCGGTCACGGCAAACATCTCGTCCTTGGCGCGCGAGTAGTCGGCCCAGTGCTTGCGCGACTCCAGGTCCATCGGGCTCAGCTTCCACCGCTTGGTCACCGTGTTCATGCGGTCCTGGAAGCGCCGCTCCTGCTCCTCGTCGCTCACGCTGAACCAGTACTTGATCAGCCGGATCCCGGAGCGGATCAGCATCCGCTCGAACTCCGGGCAGCTCTGCATGAACTCCAGGTACTGCGCCTCGGTGCAGAAGCCCATCACGCGCTCCACCCCGGCGCGGTTATACCAGCTGCGGTCGAAGAGCACCATCTCGCCGGCGGCCGGCAGGTGCTCCACATAGCGCTGGAAGTACCACTGCGACTTCTCCCGCTCAGTGGGCGTGCCCAGCGCCACCACGCGGCAGACGCGCGGATTCAGCGTCTCGGTGATGCGCTTGATGGCGCCGCCCTTGCCCGCCGCGTCGCGCCCCTCGAAGAGAATCACCACGCGCATTCCCTCGTGCTTAATCCACTCCTGAAGCTTGACAAGTTCGATCTGCAGGTCGCGCAGTTCGTCGTCGTAGTCGCAGTCCTTGCCCAGTTTGTGCGCCTTCTCGTTCACCGGAGCCGGCAGATCGCCGCCCACCTGCAACGCGCCGTTCGTCTCTTCCTTCTTCTCTTCGTTGTGCTTGCCGTGCTTCTTCTTCTCTTTCATGGGTCTTCCTCCGTGACGGCCGGAGAGCGGCGGCGCCTGCGCCCAATTCCGCCGGGCCTCACGCGCCTCAACGGCTCCGGACGCGCTCCCGCTTCCCGCCAGTCGAATTCACCGACGCGAACATCATACCCCTCTGGCTGCCGCAGTAGCGGTTTCGGAGTTGCTGTATCCCGAAACCGCAACCCTCAAGTGGCCTTCTCCTCAAGAAAAGGCCACCTTGCACCCCTTAAAAAAGGTCCACGTTAATTCGGGGAACGCTCTAGCGTGTATTCGCGGCCGGCGAGAGGTCTACAGCGAAACCAGAGCGGCTGTATCCCGAAGGCAAGGCCCTCAAGTCGACGCGACCAACAGGGAGCGGCGACCCTGCACCAAGCTCAATAGGCCACACCAAATCTGGTTTCGCTCTAGGCCTGCGTTCCGGATGAATGGCCGGGAACGGAGCATGGGAAGTGACAATGGTTCTGGAGTGCGGGGCGGCATGAAAGAAGGGCCGCTCGATGGGAGCGGCCCCTGGGTGTGTTGGCGTTGCAAGAGGGGATTATGCCGGGGAGGGCGAGCCCTCAGGGAAGCCCGAACCGCCACGTGGCTCCGGCTTAAGCACCTGCTGGCCGTTGCCAGTGTCTGAGGGCGAGGCGAGGACGGAACGGATGGGCGGCAGTTCCTTGCCCTCGATCAGGAGTCTGACCTCTTCGGCGTCGATGGTTTCGCGATCGAGCAGCGCCTGGGAGATGCGGTGCATGGCGTCGGGGTGACTCTCGACGAGCGCGTGGGCGGACTGATAAGCCTCGTCGATGAGGCGACGGACTTCGAGGTCGATCTGGCGGGCGGTTTCCTCAGAGAAGTCGCGGTGCTGGGCGATCTCGCGGCCGAGGAAGATCTGCTCTTCCTTCTTGCCGAAGGTGAGGGGGCCGAGGCGGCTCATGCCATACTCGCAGACCATGCGGCGGGCCAGATCGGTGGCGGTCTCGATGTCGGAGCCGGCGCCGGTGGACATCTGGTTGAGGAAGACTTCTTCGGCGACGCGGCCGCCGTAGGCGGTGGCAAGGCGGGTTTCGAGGTAGTCGCGAGTGTAGTTGTGGCGGTCGTCGGGCAGGTAGATGGTGACGCCCAGGGCCATGCCTCGGGGGATGATGGTGACCTTGTGAATGGGGTCGGAGTGTTCGCGGAGGAAGGAGACGAGGGCGTGGCCGGCCTCGTGATAGGCGGTGACCCGTTTCTCTTCGTCGGTCAGCAGCATCGACTTGCGCTCGGCGCCCATGAGGACCTTGTCCTTGGCGAGCTCGAAGTCGTACATGACCACCTGCCTGCGGTTCACGCGGGCGGCGTTGAGGGCGGCCTCGTTGACCATGTTGGCGAGGTCGGCGCCGGAGAAACCGGGGGTTCCGCGAGCGAGGATGTTGAGGTTGACGTCGTCGGCGACGGGCACTTTCTTGACGTGGACGCGGAGGATCTCCTCGCGGCCGCGGATATCGGGCAGGCCAACGACCACGCGGCGATCGAAGCGGCCGGGGCGCAGCAGGGCGGGGTCGAGGACGTCGGGACGGTTGGTGGCGGCGACGAGGATAACGCCGTCGTTCGATTCGAAGCCGTCCATCTCGACCAGGAGCTGATTGAGGGTCTGCTCGCGCTCGTCGTGTCCGCCGCCCAGTCCGGCGCCGCGATGGCGGCCCACGGCGTCGATTTCGTCAATGAAAATGATGCAGGGCGCGTTCTTCTTGCCCTGCTCGAAGAGGTCGCGGACGCGGCTGGCGCCGACGCCGACGAACATCTCAACGAAGTCGGAGCCGGAGATCGAAAAGAAGGGGACGTTGGCTTCGCCGGCGACGGCGCGGGCCAGCAATGTCTTGCCGGTGCCCGGGGGGCCTACCAGCAGCACGCCCTTGGGGATGCGTCCGCCGAGCTTCTGGAACTTCTGCGGCTCGCGCAGGTACTCGATGATCTCCTTGAGCTCTTCTTTGGCTTCGTCGACGCCGGCCACATCCTTGAATGTGACCTTTTTCTGCTGCATACTGAGCAGCCGCGCACGGCTCTTGCCGAAGCTGAGCGCCTTGTTGCCGCCCGACTGCATCTGGCGCAGCATGAAGAACCAGATCAGGCCCAGCAGCACGAAGGGGCCGATGTTGAAGAAGAGCTGGAGGAGCAGGCCGTTGTTCTGCGGCTCCTTGATCTCGAAGCTGACCTTGGCGGCGAGCAGGGCCTTTTCCAGGTCCTGGTAGTTGGACGGAAGGGTGGTGTGGAACTGGTTCTTGGGGTCGGACTTGAGGTGGCCGTGGAGTTCGTTGCCCTGGATGGAGGCGTCCATCACCTGTTGGTTCTGCACCTTGTCGAACAGGTCGGAGTACTTGATCTCGGCCTCCTTCATGCCGGAGCTCTTCTGCACCACGCTCCAGAGCAGCATGAGGCAGACGAGGATGAAGACCCAGAACAGGACCGTTTTGACCGTCGAATTCACCAGTTTCCTCTCTTCCGGCGCGTCCGGACCGACCCCGAACCGCGACCGCTTCCGTACCTTTCTTTAGACGCTTTCGCGTTTCTGAAAGTCACAGAAAGTACACAACCCACCTTGCGACAGAGACAAAAATCCTGCCGCCCGTATAGGGCGTCTCCTCGATTGTACTCCCGCGGTGAAAACAAGGTAAGGGATTTGCGCGGCCGGAAGCGGGGCGGTTACTGGAACGGAAGGACGGCCACGCGCAGGCCGGGGACGGGTTCGAGCTCGACGCCCTGCATCCAGGCGATGGCGCCGGCGAGCTCGAGGACCGGCCAGCCAGCCCTAGCCGAGCCGGTGACCTTCAGGCGTTCCAGCACCTCTTTCACCTTGCGCGGTCCGGAGGAGTGGCGGAGGGTGACGCGGTCGCCGGGACGCCAGGCGCGGAGGGTGGCCAGGGCGGCGGGCGGGACGCCGGCTTCGAGTTCGATCCGGACGCGGAGG
>JBAVMZ010000574.1:0-1717 GCA_049690595.1 Occallatibacter sp.
GGCGGCGCCGGCGATGTTGGCCGCGCGCACCAGGCGGCTGGCAGCCGCGTCGAGCGAGCCCGCGAAGAGCAGCTTGCCGCCCAGTCCGCGCTCGGGGCTGCACTCGGGGTCGTGCTCGGGGTTGGGCCCGGTGGCCGCAAGAGCGCGATAGAGCCGGTGCACCGCGCGCAGTTCGGATTCGATTTCGGGTGCAATGGGGGGAAGGGAAGTCACGGCCGCGGCCTCGTCACCACTGCGAGTAGGCCTGGCCGTCGGTGCCGGTATCCTGCGAGCCCGAGTGGACGTTGTCGATGCCGGGATCGCTCTGGTCCAGCGAGTGCAGCGAATCGCTGGTATCCGTGACCCAGCTCTCCTTCGAGTGCGTGATCGGGTCCATCGGGATCTCGCGCAGGTAGCCCTCCTGCACCAGGTCGTCGAGCGACTGCGGCGCCTTCTGCTTGTCCATGGTGTAGGAGTCGATGGCGGCGCGCATCACATGCAGATCCTCTTTGAGCACTGCCTCGCGCGCCTGGCGGATGGCCGCGGAGAACTTGGGCACGGCCACCACCGCCAGCACGGCGATGATGGCCATCACCACCATGAGCTCGAGCAGCGTAAAGCCAGCCTCGCCCGCGCGGCGCGCAGTTCCCGTCCCGAGCGGCGCCGGCGGAACTGGCGCGGTCCGCTCGTCCTTTCCGGCTTTGACGTGTCGTCTGTTCATCCCGCTCACCGCTCCAGCCTCCGCATCTCCTCTACCACTCCGAGTACTTGGTCCCGTCCAGCGCCTTGCCGGTCGCCTTCGAGTAGACGTCGAAGACCGCCTGGCCGCCGTAGGAGTCCTGCTTGGGGTCGTCCTGGTTCGACCTGAGCCCCCACTCCGCCTTGCCCGTTATCGGGTCCACCGGAATGCGGCGCAGGAAGCGCATCTTGTGGCCGCCCACGTCCACCCCGTTCACCAGCGTCTCCAGGTCCGGCGGGTAGCCCTGGCTGTCGATCTTCACCTGGATGGTGCCCTTGTCGCACTGGTCCTTGTAGCGGTCGATCGCGGCCCGCATCTCCCACAACGCCCGTCGCAGCTCGCGTTCGTTCTCGCGCCTGACCACAAAGCGCGAGATGGGAATCGCCGCCGAGGCAAGGATCGAGAGAATGACCACGGCGACCATCAACTCCACCAGGGTCACTCCCCGCTCCCCTGCGCGGCGCGGCCGGTTTGGCCGGATTTGCTTCATCGCCAGCGGTTTCCTTCCTGCCTCGCTCCAGCCCTCAGCGCACCACGATGGTCACGCGCCCGCCCTCGGCCTCGAGCGGCTGCTGGGCGCTGTTGATGGCCGCCGGATGCGTAATGGCAATCTCGCTTGCGCCAGCCGCTTTGGCCGTAAAGGCCAGCGTGCAGACCACGCCCGCCCCGGTCACGCCGCCGGCTCCCGGCGGGCGCGAGGCGTTGATCACAATCGAGCCGGGTCCGTCGTCGCGGTGCACCAGCGCCACCGCCTGTCCATCCCGGCCCAGGAAGTCACCCTGCTCCACGCCGACCAGTTCCAGCTTCGCCGGGTCGTAGCTGATCTGCAGCGGAATCGAGGCGATGTCCGCGCCGCCGTTCAGCACCACCGGCACCTTGAAGCTCGCCCCCGCGGCCACCGGACCGGGCTGAGGCGGCAGGATGAGCAGAACCTTCGATCCCCCGGGGGGAGCTGCGGTTGGCGTGGCTGCCGGCTGCGGCCGGGCGATGGGGCTGGTG
>JBAVMZ010000575.1:0-5823 GCA_049690595.1 Occallatibacter sp.
GCGCAGCGCTGGTTGAGGCGGTCGTAAAGGGCGGCACGGGGCGGGTTGAGGCCGATGCGAAGGAGGCGGAAGCCGGTGAGGGGGTCGCGGGCGAGCGCCTGGGACATGGGGCGGCGGCCGGCCAGGCAGACCTCGATGGCGCGGATGAGTTTGGGGGTGTCGTTGGGGTGGATGCGCGCGGCGGTGGCGGGGTCGAGGCGCGCAAGCAGCCGATGCAGCCAGCCGGGATTGCGGCGTGCGGCGGAGGTTCTTAGTCGCAGGCGCAGGTCGTCCTGGCGCCCGGGGCCGGCGAAGAGGCCGTCGGTGAGGGCGCGCAGGTAGAGGCCCGTCCCGCCGGTGACGATGGGCAGGTGGTTGCGCGCGGCGATCTGGTGCAGCGCGGCGCGGGCCTGGCGGCTGTAATCGCCGGCGGTGAAGGACTGGTCCGGGTTGGCGACGTCGAGGAGGTGGTGGGGCAGGCGCGCGCGCTCGGCCGGCGTGGGCTTGGCCGAGCCCACATCCATGCCGCGATAGACGGCCACCGAGTCGCAATTGACGATTTCGCCGCCAAAGCGCTCGCCGAGCGCAAGCGAGAGGGCGGTTTTGCCGCTGCCGGTTGGACCGAGGAGGATGACTGCCAGCGGGGCACTGTCCTCGTCCAAAACGCCGCTGCATGCAATGCCGCCGCACGCAGTGCTCACAGGCGCCACCAGCCGGGCGGGAAGAGCTGGCGGGGGTTGGCGCGCACGAGCCACCAGAGCAGGATGGCCGCGGCCACCATGAGTACGCCGAAGACCTGCGCGCGGCGGAAGCGGAGCGACTGCGCGGCGCGGCGCTCAGTCTCATCTACCTGCTGGCGATGCGGCTTGATGCGCATTTCGACCATGGTCGCTTACCCCACCCGATCGATGGCGCGGGGTATCTCCCGAATTCCGCGCCGCAGCGAGTCGATCAGTCCACAGGGAGGGTCCGCTCGCTTTGTCCATGCATCCAGAGTCCGCGCCGCAGCAGGGACGGCCGCGGACCACTCCTCGGCCGTTTTCGTGTTCTTGTAGTCCTGGATCTCGTCCACCGGCGCGGATTCTGCTGGTGCTGCGGAAAGAAGGAGTATCCACGTCTCTACATTGCGCTTGGGAATCAGTCGCGCGATGGGGTCCCTGGCGCCGTCGATGGGGGGCTGGCCGGCTTCCTCGAGTGCCGTGTTCAGGGTGGCCAGGCGATCATCGACACGGCGCGTGTCCGCGTCGAGCATCACGAACATCCCCGTCTTGCTGCTGGCGTTTCGTTGCCGGCATTTTCCCACCTGCCGGACGAGATTCTCCCGCACCCACTGTACGGCGCTCCCTGAGCCTGCTGGAGAGAGCTCGATTTCGATTTCATGAGCTTTGAATCCGCACACCACAAGAAACCGATAGAGCAACTGCTTGTGCCGCTGGTCTTCCACCAGAGCGTAGACTCTTGATGGCTTACTCATTCTCCCAGCCTCGCGCGACTAACTCGGATGGCTTCAAATAGCCGGCGGGATCGGCTTCGAATTTCTTCGTGCGCACGTGACCGTTCTCCTCGCGATAAAAGTAGAGACCGTACTCACGGGCCCACTGGTTTAGTATCTCCGGGTGATGGGAGATGAGGATCAATTGCCCCTTGCTTTCTAAAAGCGTATCTTCGGTCGTTAGCAGCCAGGGTTGAATCTCGCGCAGAGCCGTATAGTTGTCAGGTTCGTCCAGAAGAACCGTTTCGCCTTTCACGATTACAAAATGCAGGATCATATAGAGGCCAATCAGCATCCTCTGCCCCTCGGAAAGCTCCGAAAGCGAGAAGGTGACCTCTTTTCCTCCGCGTGTCGTGAAATCGGCGCGAAGCTTTTTCACGCCATCGTCCTCGGAGGAAAATCGGAAATTCTGGAACCCATTCAGCACGTCCCTGAGTGCGGATAGAAAGTGCGCATTTCCTGTCGGATCGACTTGCAGCAGATGGAGATACCAGGGAGCCAAATTGCCTAGATTGAATACGGGCAACCTATCCTCGGTCTCTGCCCTTTCCTCCATTTGCTCGGGGTAGGGATCGATCTGAAAACAATGCAGAGTCTCCAGCCAATCCAGAAAGCGGCCAACATTCCGGTTACTATATTGGGCCAGGCGGAGGGCGGATTCGTATCTTCCCCATTTGAGGCTGGGCATCGGAGTGCCGTCTAAGGAAAAAAAGCGAATATCTCCGGCGGATTGCTCGAAGGCCAGCGCTCCACCAGCGGTAAGCCGTTCAAGATGCACTGCTGGAAGCAGATCTTTCTCGGAGTAGCGGATTTCCAGCCTGTAGACGTACGGCAGACCGTCGATCTCTGCCTCCAGTTCCACCACCTGCGTCGGACGCGGTTCCCATCGGGTGCGGGTCGACTGGGTGAAATCGTCGGTTGCGCCTTCGATAAACCACTTCAAGAATAAGATCGCGTCCAGCAGCGAGGACTTGCCGCTGCCGTTCGGACCAAGCAGCAGTTGCTTTCGGTCAGGGCGATACTCGAAGTTGACAAAGCAGCGGAAGTTGTCGATGTACAAGCGCTTCAGCATGGCAGGATTATACGTCGATCTCGACGGATTCGCCCGGGTCTTGCTTCCCCGGCGCGGGTTGCTGAGGTAACCTGACGGGTGGTGCGGCAGACGCGAGCGCGGAGGAACGAACGATGAAAGTCCTGATCTTGGGTTCGGGGGGCAGGGAACATGCCCTGGCCTGGGCGGTGAGGCGCAGCAAGCGGGTCTCGGAGGTGGTCTGCGCGCCGGGCAACGGCGGGATTGCCGAACTGGCGCGGTGTGTGCCGGTGGACCTGAAGGACCTGGAGGCAATGGTGCGGCTGGCGGAGGCGGAGCAGCCCGGCCTGGTCATTGTCGGCCCCGAGCTGCCGCTCTCGCTGGGGATTGTGGACGCGCTGACGGCTCGGGGAATGCGGGTCTTCGGACCGACCCAGGCCGCCGCCATGCTGGAGACGAGCAAGGGATATGCCAAGCGCTTCATGCAGCGCAACAACATTCCCACAGCGGCCTACGCCGTGTGCAACTCCGAGGCAGAACTGGAGACGGCGGTGGAGCTCTTTCACCCGCCGATGGTGGTCAAGGCCGACGGGCTGCACGCCGGCAAGGGCGTTCTCATCTGCGGCTCGCGCCACGAGGCCCTGGAGGCCGCGCGGGGACTTTTCAGCGGAGCGCTGCTGGGCGAGAGCGACCGGCAGGTGATCGTGGAGGAGTTTCTGGAGGGCGAAGAGATCAGCTTTCTCTGCCTCACCGACGGCAAGACGGTGGTTCCGCTGGCGCCGGCGCAGGACCACAAGCGGGTCGGCGAGGGCGACACCGGACCCAACACCGGGGGCATGGGGGTCTACTCGACCGACCGGATGCTGGAGCCGGCGATGACGGAGTGGATTCTGCACCACATCGCCCAGCCGACGGTGGCGGCAATGGCAGCCGAGGAGACGCCCTTTGCCGGCGTCCTCTACTGCGGACTGATGATGACCGCGCGCGGCCCGCTGGTGCTGGAGTACAACGCCCGCTTCGGCGACCCGGAGACGCAGGCCATCCTGGTGCGGCTGGAGAGCGATCTGGTGGATGCGCTGGAGGCTTGCGTGGAAGGGCGCCTGGGGGGGGTGGAGCTGCGCTGGAAGCCGGGCGCCTCGGCGTGCGTGGTGGCGAGTTCGGCCGGCTACCCAGGGAGTTACAAAACCGGGCTGCCCATCGCCGGGCTCGAGGAGGCTGGCCGCGTGCCGGGGGTGGTGGTCTTCCATGCCGGCTCAAAGCGGCAGGGCGACGAGGTGTTGACGGCAGGCGGACGAGTCCTGGGCGTCACCGCGGCCGCCGCGACTCTGGACGAGGCATTGGCACGCGCTTACCAGGCGCTCCAGACGATTCACTTTGACGGAATCTACTTCCGGCGCGACATCGGCCACCTGGCGCTGAAGCGGAAGGTCTAATCGGCCTCCTGCTGGCGGACTTCCGCACGCTGGATTGTAGGCGGGGCCGGCATTTGCGTGCGGCTTGCCTGCTGGAAACAGGAGCGGCAGAGAACCGGACGGCCCTGGGTTGGCCGGAAGGGAACAGTTGTTTCCTCACCGCAGGCAGAGCACTGAATCCGCGTCTCGGATCGGACACGCGAGCCGCCCCGGCTCCGCTTCGCCTTGCATGGCTTGCAGCGCTTGGGATCGTTTTTGAATTGTTTATCCCGAAAAAAGAGCTGTTCGCCCGCGGTAAAGACAAAGTCCTTACCACAGTCCACGCACTTCAGGATCTTGTCGCTGAATTCCATGGCCGGTTTCCCAGAGAGGAGAAGCTCCGGAAATCGGCCTAACCACTTTGCACGCCGGGCCCGTTCCCCTGTCTTCTTCCTGCAATCGACTTACGACTACAAAGGGCCCGGGCCGCAAAAAGAGAGCGGCATATCATTGCGCCTGAGGCTGGGAGCCATCGGTGCCAATGTTATCTACACCTTAACACGTAGTATTCCTTCACGTGTTCCAGTTGATATTCACTTCATATCATTTTTGCCGCGGGTTGCTGCTGAATCCTGCATGGGAAGGGCTTTCTTTATTCTTTCTTTATCTTCTGGGCGGCGCAACTGCCGGCGAATCGCCGGCATGGACTCTGGACGAGCCGCCGGACAAACGAAAAACCAGGGAGCCCGCGGCACCGGAGGTCTTTCGCCGGACCCCGGAGCTGACTCCACCGCTCCGGCCCGGCATCTCCGCCTGCAGACTCCCTGGTTTCTTTTCTTAGTCCTGTTCCTTGCGAGCCTTCTTGCGATTCCGCTTGCGCGCCAAAGCTGCCTTGACGCGGCGCTTCTCACCGGGCTTCAGGTAGTAGGAGTGACGCTTGACTTCCTTGATGATGTCCTCCTGCTGAACCTTCCGCTTGAACCGGCGCAGCGCATTTTCTAGCGGCTCGCCTTCCTGTACGCGAACCTCTGCCAAAGGGTCCCACCTCCAAACCTGCCAAATGGCCAACTTCTATGATACAGGAAACTTCTTCCTTGCGGGCGATGGACCTTGCGCTGAGTCTGCGCGGCGCGCAGCTGGAAGCGAGCTGGCCCCCGGCGCCGTTTCCCCGGCCTGTTTTGGGCCACGATCGTCTAAACTGGCCTCGGAGGTCCCCGAAGGCAATGATCCGACCCTACCAGGGGCACATGCCCCAGTTCCCAGACAACTGCTACATCGACCCCTCAGCCCAGCTAATAGGCGACGTCATCCTGGGCGAGCGCTCGTCGGTCTGGATGAACGCCGTGCTGCGGGGGGACGTGCACTCGATCCGGGTTGGAGCCTGCTCGAACGTCCAGGATTGCGCCGTGCTCCACGGCCAGCGGAACAAGTACCCGGTGATTGTGGGCGACTGGGTGACCATTGGCCACAACGCCACCGTGCACGGCTGCGTGGTGGAGGACGAGGTGGTCATCGGCCTGGGCGCCCGGGTGCTGAACAACGCACGCATCGGCACCGGTTCGATCATCGCCGCCGGGGCTGTGGTCCCGGAGAACAGCATCGTGCCGCCCAACACGCTGTGGGCCGGCGTTCCGGCCAGGATGCGCCGCCACCTGACCGCTGAGGACCACGCGCTCATCCTCGAGTATGCCCGGAACTACCTCGACTACGTCGAGATCTATCTGAAGGAGTCCGCCGGCTGAGCATCGGCTCGCAACGCGGCCCTCGATGCACTTCCTTCCACTCCACGGCCTTCCGGCCGGCAGACAGGCAAGTGAGCAAGATGACCCATCGCGAACCCCTCTCTCGTGAATCGAACGGCCGCGCCGCGTGGCGCGCTGCGGTGCTTGTCTGCCTGATGCTGGCGGCTCTGCCCCTGGCCGCCCAGGGGG
>JBAVMZ010000576.1:0-3678 GCA_049690595.1 Occallatibacter sp.
GCGCAGCGCGTGGCTCCGGGGAGGGGATGCGGGCGGTAGCCGAGCTCCTCGACACGATGACAGGCGCCCTGTATCTCCGCCTCGGTTGCATTCACTTTCATCAATATAAGCATGACCTACTCCTTGATTGCCGAATCTTGGACTGCCGAATCTTAGGATGTCTGCGCCGAGACCAGTTCGCGCACGAATTTCTCCACCAGCTCAGGACTCCCGCTGCCCGCTTCTTCAATCTTGCGCACGATGGCCGAGCCGACGATGACGGCGTCCGCGCCCTGCGCCCACGCCTCACGTGCCTGCTGCGGGGTGCTGATACCGAAACCGACGGCCACGGGTAGCTTGGTGACCAGGTGGATGCGGGCGAGCAGCGCGGTAGCGTCGTTGCTGAGCTGCTCGCGCGCGCCGGTGACGCCGGTGACGCTGATGGCGTATAGAAAACCGGTGGCGTGCGTGGCAATCTGCGCGATGCGCTCAACCGACGATGTGGGCGCGACGAGCGAGACGAGATCGAGTCCGCGATGTTGCAGGGCCTGCGAGAAGCCACTGGCGGATTCGGCGGGAAGGTCGGTGACCAGCACACCCGCCAGGCCTGCGGTGGCTGCATCATCTGCCAGCTTCTGCAGTCCGTGGCGCAGCAGCGGATTGAGATAGCTGAAGAGGACGATGGGGACATCCGTTTGTTTGCTGGCGCGGGCGGCAACCTGCAAAACGTCATCGAGGCGGACATGGCGGGCGAGCGCACGCTCGCAGGCGCGCTGAATGACCGGACCATCGGCCGCGGGATCGCTGAAGGGGACGCCCAACTCGATGGCTGTGGCACCGCCGCGCGCCATGGCCATCAACAGTTCGTAAGTGGTGTCGAGATCGGGATCGCCGGCGGTGAGATAAGGCACTACGCCCCTGCGCCCTGCGGCGCGAAGATTGGCAAAGGCCTGTTGCAAACGAGTACTCATCGGGCACCACCTTCGGCGGCCTTGAGGCGCGCCACGGTCTCCACGTCCTTGTCGCCACGGCCACTTAGATTGACGATGATCAATCCATCACGGCCAAGCTGGCGGGCAAGCTTTACGGCGTGGGCGATGGCGTGGGCGCTTTCAAGAGCGGGTAGAATGCCTTCGCGCTGCGAGAGCAGATCGAAGGCCTCCAGGGCCTCGCGGTCATCGGCGCTGACATATTCAGCGCGTCCCAGCTCGCGCAGGTGGGCGTGCTCGGGGCCTACGCTGGCGTAATCAAGTCCGGCACTGACGGAATGCGTGGGCGCGATCTGGCCGTCGTCATCCTGCAGGACGTAGCTGTAAGTGCCCTGCAAAACGCCGGGCAATCCGCCACGGAAGCGCGCCGCGTGCTCGCCGAGAGTTTCTCCGCGGCCACCGGCCTCGACGCCGATGAGGCGGACTTTTTCATCGCCGAGGAAGGCCGTGAAGGCTCCAATGGCGTTGGAGCCGCCGCCAACACAGGCGACGACCGCATCCGGCAGGCGATGCTCACGCTCAAGAATCTGGGCGCGCGCCTCGTCGCCAATGACACGCTGAAACTCGCGCACCATCGTTGGGTAAGGATGCGGGCCGAGGGCTGAGCCGAGCAGGTAGTAGGTGTCGCGCACGTTGGTGACCCAGTCGCGCAGGGCCTCGTTGATGGCGTCCTTCAGGGTCTTGGAACCGGCCTCGACGCCGCGCACCTCGGCGCCCATCAGGCGCATGCGGAAGACGTTAAGCGCCTGGCGCTGCATGTCCTCGGCGCCCATGTAGACGATGCACTCGAGTCCGAAACGGGCGCAGACCGTGGCGGTGGCGACGCCGTGCTGGCCCGCGCCGGTTTCTGCGATGATGCGGCGCTTGCTCATGCGGCGCGCCAGCAGAACCTGTCCGAGAGCGTTGTTGATTTTGTGCGAGCCGGTGTGGCCGAGGTCTTCGCGCTTGAGAAGAATCTTCGCGCCGCCGGCGTATTCGGTGAGACGCTCGGCAAAATAGAGCGGCGTGGGGCGTCCGCTGAAGTCGGCAAGCAGGCCGCTGAGTTCGCGCTGAAAGCTGGGGTCGCGGCGCGCGACGTCAAAGGCAGCCGCCAGCTCGTCGAGTGGAGCGATGAGCGTTTCGGCCACAAAACGTCCGCCGTAGTTGCCAAAGTATCCATCGCCGGAGGCCTGCAAAAGGCTCTCCAACAAAGCTTGATCCTTCATCGCACTTCCCTCCCGGCGGCCTCGACGGCCGCGGCGAATGCACGCATCTTTTCCATACTCTTGACCCTCTGGCTGGCACTCTTGATACCTTTTGATTCCTCGATGCCGCTGGCCACGTCCACAACGTCGGGACGGGCGAGGCGAATGGCCGCGGCGACATTTTCCGCCGTCAGCCCTCCGGCAAGATAAAGCGTCGCCCACGGGGCTGACAGGCGCACGGCTGTCCAGTCCACGCTGCGCCAATCGAAGCTCTGGCCGCTGCCGCCATGCTGCGGGCTGGGCGTATCGAGCAACAGTCCGCGGCAGCAGGTGTAGGCGGCAAGGTCTTCCGGGTGAAAAGCGGGCGTGACCTTGATGGCGCGAATGACCTCGAAGTCGCGGGCCAGTTCGGTGCACTCCTCGTGCAACTCGTCGCCGTGGAGCTGGATGCAATCGAGCGGCACGGCGCGGGCTATTTGGAGCACGTTGTATATATCCATATTTACAAATACACCCACCAGCCGCACGCGGCCGGCAACGGTGACAGCAATCTGCTGCGCCTGCTCGAGCGAGAGATGGCGCGGGCTGCCGGAGTAGAAGTTGATGCCGAGCATGGCGGCCCCGCTGGCGATGGCCGACTCGGCGTCCTGCGGGCGCGTGATGCCGCAGAACTTCATCAGAGGGGTCATAGCGTGGCCTCCCCCTGCAACTCGCGCAGGGTTGCCACGGGCGAGCCCGAGCGCATCAGCGTCTCTCCGATGAGGAAGGCCCGGTAGCCCGCCGATTGCAGGCGAGTGATGTCCTCGCGGGTGCGCAGGCCGCTCTCGCTGACCAGCGTGGCCGTGGCCGGCGCGAGCGGGGCGAGTTGCAGAGAGGTTTCGATATCTGTGGTGAGGGTTTTGAGGTTGCGATTGTTGACGCCGATGAGCGTGGCACCGATGGCCGTGGCGCGTCGCATCTCCTCTGCGGTATGCACCTCGACAAGCGCGTCGAGTTTGGCGGCGTGCGCGGCATCCATCAGCTTGAGGGCTTCGGCGTCCGTGAGCCCGGCGACGATGATAAGAATGGCTTCGGCTCCGTGGACTGCGGCCTCGAAGACCTGGTGACGGTCCACCATGAAGTCCTTGCGCAGCAGCGGCAGGGTTGTGGCTAAGGAGATGGCGCTGAGATCCATGAGCGAGCCGTGGAAGTGCTCGGGCTCGGTGAGGACGCTCATGGCAGCGGCTCCGCCGGCTGCGTACAACTTGGCCACCGCGATGGGATCGGCCGCGCCCTGGATGATTCCCGCCGAGGGCGAACGGCGTTTGAACTCGGCGATGATGGCCGTGGGGCGGGCGGCAAGCGCCTGCGCAAAACGAGGTTCACGATTGCGGCGCGCGGCCAATGCCTGTTCGCGCACACGCTCGCGCTCGGCCTCGCCGATATCGGCAAGACGGTGGCGCTGGGCGTTCATCACCTGCTCAAGGAACTGGGCGCTCGTTGTGCGTCTCCCAGGTTGGTCAGGCGAATCAGCTCATTCAGTTTGC
>JBAVMZ010000577.1:0-6708 GCA_049690595.1 Occallatibacter sp.
CCGTTGGACGGCGCCTGCGCGTTGGCCGTCGCCGCGACGGCGAGCGCCAGGCCGGCGGCCGCGGTCAACCACAACGCGGTTCGGAATCCAGCTTGCATTGGGAGGTTCCTCCTGTGGGCTGAGATAACGGCTCCTAAACCTTGCGGCGCATGCGGCGGCCGATCTTCCCCTGAGCCTGCGATTATAGACCCGTGCGCGAGCCACAAAGAGTAGCGCCAGCCTCCAAAGAGGAGCCTCGGCCTCAAAAAAGTAGCGCCGGCCTCCTGGCCGGCTGTGGTGCGGGCCTCCCGGCCCGCACATCTTTCCCCGGCACGAACCCAAAGGCCGTCCTGTCCACACGGAGCCGGAGACCCCGCTTACCTACCCGACTTCGAGACCAATTGGAAGGAATCGAGGAAGCGCGCCGTGGCCGGATATCGTCTCTTGACCGGGCCCACCACCATCGTCTGGTAGATCGTTCCGCCGGCGTAGTAGAAGCGCGCGGTCATGTGAATCGACTCGTTCTCGGTCTCGAACTCAACGCCGTGGTTCAGCCCCAGGGCAATCTTCTTCTCGCCGATCAGGTGCGAGTTGGTGCTGGCGACGGCGCCGTCCGTGGCCGCGTCCAGCACGGCGTCCGGGTCGGCGGTGGACGAAGGCTTGGAGTACTTCCAGACGCCCACCAGCAGCGCCGTATCTCCATCCTGCGTGGCGTAGGAATGGACCTTCAGCTTCGCATCCTTGAGATCGAGATCCTTCTCCGTCAGGTCGGGCTCGGCAGGGAAGGCGGCGCTGAATCCCTCGGCCGGATAGCTGTAGGTCTTCCACTCCTGGGCGCGCAGGCCGGGCGCGGCGAACGCGCCCAGGAGCACGGCGGCGAAGAGGACAAGCAGGGCAATCGATCGGCGGTGGTTCACGCGGGCTCTCCTCTGGGCAGCGCAGGATTGCGGCGCCTCGCGCCCGGCTCCCGGAAAGCCCGATTATAGCCTCTCGCGCGATGCGGCCCCGAGTCTGTAGGATGGACGGTGGTTTCGAGGAACTCATTGCCATGCGACCCAACCTGAACCTGATGAAAGCCACCCTTACCGGTGCGCTCGGCGGACTGCTCTTCGGCTTTGACACCGTGGTCATCTCCGGCGTCATCGGCGCGCTCGTGAAGCTCTATCATCTGAGCCCGCAGAAAGAGGGCTGGACGGTGGCCATTGCGCTGATCGGTACGGTGGTGGGTGCGCTGGGCGCGGGCGAAGTGGGGCAGCGGCTCGGCAGCCGCGAGACGCTGCGCATCACGGCGGTGCTCTACGTGATCTCGGCCGTTGGCGGAGCGCTGGCCTGGAACTGGCCGGTACTGATGGTCTTTCGCTTTATCGGCGGACTGGGCATTGGGGCCTCGTCCGTGCTGGGTCCGGTTTACATTGCCGAGCTGGCCCCCGCCAAGTTGCGCGGCCGGCTGGTGGGCGCCTTCCAGTTCAACGTGGTCTTCGGCATCCTGGTGGCCTACACCTCGAATTACTTCATCCGTACGCTGAACCTGGGCGCGACGGAGTGGCGCTGGCAGGTGGGCGTTGCCGCGTTGCCGGCGGCCGGCTTTCTGGCGCTGCTGTTTGGCATTCCCCGCAGCCCGCGCTGGTCGGCATCCAAGGACCGCATTGACGAGGCTCTCGAAGTGCTCAAGCTGATGGGCGATCCCGATCCCGAGGCCGAACTGGCCGACATTCGCAGCGCCCTGGCCCAGGAGCACGCCACGGCCCACGAGCCGGTCTTCCGCTGGAAGTACCGTTTCCCGCTTTTTCTTGCGATCACCATCGGCGCGTTCAACCAGTTGGCAGGCATCAACGCCATCCTCTATTACCTCAACACGATCTTCACCGAGGCCGGTTCGAGCTCGATAGACAGCTATCGCAAGGCCATCGCCATCGGATTCACGAACCTCGTCTTCACCATCGTGGGCATGAGCGTGATCGACAAGCTGGGCCGCAAGACTCTTCTGTTGATCGGGGCGGCGGGCACGGCCAGTTGCCTGGCGGGAGTGGCGTGGCTCTTTGCCACCAATTCTCCGCCGGGGGCGCTGGTGTGGCTGCTCATCACCTACATCGCGTTCTTTGCGCTCTCGCAGGGCGCGGTCATCTGGGTGTATATCGGTGAGGTCTTTCCCAATGCCGTCCGCTCCAAGGGCCAGGGCGTGGGCAACGCCAGCCACTGGATTATGAACACGGTCATCGCTCTGGAGTTTCCGGTGCTGATGTCGCAGTTCGGACGCAGCGCGCCGTTCACCTTCTTTGCCACCATGACCGTGCTCCAGTTCTTCGTTGTTCTGTTCGTCTACCCGGAGACCAAGGGACAGACGCTGGAGGCGCTGCAGCGGAAGCTGGTGCCGTCGGAGTAATCCGGCGCAGGCTCCTGGAGAAGGGAAGGCGGCCGACCGTCCTGGCTGCCGCGCTGCGGGTTGACCGAAATGCGGGCGTTTTCTTATATGCTAGGAGCAGGGAAGAGGACCCTGCGGCGCGCCGGCCGGGCGTGCGGCACGGGCCTGAACCGTTCGTGATCGAGGTCAGCGATGCAGCAGAGGGCAATGCCTGCCACAGGGCAGGGCGAGGAAGCGGTGCACGCGGCGGAGAACCCGCAGCAGACGGCGCATCCCGGCTTCGACTCGCCTTTGGCCGCCGCCAACTCGCACGAGGCCCAGGCGCTGCGCGCCGAGATTGTCGAAGTGGGCCGCAAGCTCTGGGAGCGCGAGTACGTCGACGGCAACGCGGGCAACCTGAGCGCGCGACTGGGTTCGCACTATGTGCTCTGCACGCCCACGCGGGTCAGCAAGGGCGAGATGCGGCCCGAGGACCTCTGCCTCTGCGACCTCGACGGCGCCATCCTGGCCGGCAACCAGGCCCGCACGACCGAGATCCTGCTGCATCTGGAGATCTACAAGGCGAACCCGCAGGCGCGCGGGATTGTGCACTGCCATCCGCCGTACGCCACGGCCTTCGCCATGACGGGTTCGGCGCCTCCGGCCGGCCTCCATTCTGAGTTCGACACCATGATCGGCCCGGCGGCCGTGGCGCCTTACGAGACGCCCGGCACGGAGGCCTTCGCCCGCACGGTGGTGCCCTTCGTTCACGAGTCGAACACCATCCTGCTGGCCAATCACGGCATCGTCTGCTGGGCCGACACGTTGACCCACGCCGAGTGGCTGGTGGAGACCTTCGAGGCCTACTGCCGCAGCTATCTGATTGCGCTCGAGATCGGCCGGCCGCTCAAGCCCATTCCCGACGAGAAGATCGCCGATCTGCTGGCGATGAAGCGGAAGATGGGGTTGCCGGATGCGCGGCTGGGCCGGGTGCGCGGCCGGGAGTAAACGGCGCCCGTCCCGGGGCAAGCGCATGAAGACGGCGAACCCAAAGGGGCAATTGCCCGTAAAAGAACTAGCACGTAAGTTCAACAAAAAAAGGCGGGCAGGGTTCGTGCTCACCCGCCATGGCCGCAAAAACAAAGACGCGGCGAGCGTGGGGCGCCCGGGCGGCTGCGTACTGAATTGGAGAACGCCTGCGTGGATGAGGTGTTCTCAGTGCGTGACGAGCGCGTTCCTTCAGAGGCCGATCTGGTCACCCACCGGTTTGCGGACGGAAATCCCCGCGAACCGTGAATCGGTTCGCGGGGATTTGGCGGATGGGACAGTGAGTCAGGCGATCTATCGCGTTACGGTGAAGTACTGGGTGTTTGTGGGCGCCGCTGCGAAGTTCCTCGTTCCCGGATAGGTGATTGCGACCGTGTGGTTACCCACCCTGGGACGGGGGATCACGAACGTTGCATTGCCGTTCGCCAGGCTGACCGACTGCAAGGCGCCGCCGTCGTAGCTATACGTAATGTTGCCCGGAGGCGGACCGGCGTTGGAACTGGTGTAAACACCGCAGTGGTAGTCGTTGCCAAACGTGAAGTACGAATTCCAGCAGGAGACGACCATCTGGACCCGGACCGGCGCGACAATCACGTCGGTGATGGCGGAGTAGCCGCTGTGGTTTCTCCGATCGCCTGAGTAGAAGGCGCGCATATGGTGCGTGCCGGCGTCCAGGCCCGGGTTGATGTACCAGTAGGCGCAGCCATCGCCGCCCAGCGATAGCGTCTGCCGGATGGTATTGCCGTCGAGGATCTCGATCGTCCCTGTGGGCGCCGTGTTGCCGGAGTGGGTGACGCAGGTTCTGGTGTTGGTGGCGCCCGGGTAGGTCAACTGGGTGCTGTCGAAGGTCATCGTCAGCTTCGAATCGACGCCATACAGGGCGGTCAAGGTGAGGGTGGAGGAACTGCTGCCCGCGTAGTTCTGATCGCCCGAGTAAGTGGCGACGAATTGAACGGGGGAAGTTGTCCAGGGAGTATAGGAGCAGGTGGCGGTGCCTCCGGCGCTGAGCGGCGCCGTGCATAGCGTGCTTCCATTCTGCGTAAAGACGACGTTGCCGCGCGGCGTGCTGAATCCTGTCACCGTGGCGGTCAGCAGGTCGGCAGTGCCCACATTCGGGCTGTTCGTGGCCGCGGTCAGGGCCGTGGTGCTCGCCGCCTTGCCGACGTTGAAGGAAAGCAAGGCCGTGCTGGGCGCGAAATTGGTGTCTCCGCCGTAGGAGGCCCTCAGGCTGTGCGGGCCGACGGAGAGCCAATTGACGTTCAGTGTCGCCACGCCGAGCGAAAGCGGCGCGGTTCCCAGGCTGTTATTTCCGTCGTAGAAAGTGACCAACTCGCCGTCGGTGCCGTGGTTCTGCGCGGAGTAGGGAGCGAGAGTCGCGGTCAGGGCCACCTGGCTGCCAAAACTGCTGGAAACGGGCAGGGCCGCGAGTTGAAGCGTGGTGGCAGCGGCCTGTGCGGTCAGCGGCACCGTGCCTGAATTGCTGGCGGAGTAATTCAAGTCGCCCGGATAGGCCGCACCGACCTGGTGCGTACCGGCGCCAACTGGGGAGACGCCGTTCAGCGTCGCCATCGCAGTGGCGGTGGGCTGGGAAAAGAAGAGGGTTGTGGCCAGGTCGCTGAAGGCCAACAGGTCAGTGTTGCCATCGGCGTTGAAGTCAGCCACCGAAAGCCCGAGGGGATAGCTGAAGCTGAGGTTGCTGCTCGTGAAAGTGCCGTCGCCCTTGCCCACAAGGATGTTCAGGGAGGTGTCCGCGGCGTTCCCGACAGCAAGGTCGAACTTTCCGTCCCCGTTGAAATCGCCCAGCGCGAGGTACCAGGGCATGGAGCCGGTGGAGGGGGTTGACTTGACCGTGAAGTTGAGGTTCGCCGCCCCCTGCAGGATGGTCAGGGTGTCGTCGTCGGAATTGGCGACCGCCAGATCCAGGAAGCCGTCGCCGTTGAAATCCGCCGCTACGATGGCAGCCGGACTCGACCCGACAGGGAAGTTCGGTCCCTGCTGAAACCCGCCGGTGCCGTTGCCGATGAAGATGGTCACGTTATTGGAGCCGGCATCGGTGATGGCGAGATCGAGCAAGCCGTTCCCGAGGAAGTCGCCAGCCGCGATGGCGGAGGGCGCGACCCCGAATAGCTGACCGCCTTGAGGAGTGAGGTTGCCTGTACCCAATCCCTGGAAGACGAAGAACCCGTCCGGGCTGAGTCCGACGATGCTTTGATTCCCCGAGTTGTAGAAGTCGCCCACCACCATCGCGGTCAGAATCTCGAACGTGGGCATGTTAAATGTGGCGCCGAATAGTCCGGTCCCGGAGCCCTGGAAAACATACAGCCTGGGTTCCAGGGTGGCGATCGCGAAGCCCAGCTTGTCATTGTTGAGAAAGTCGCCGACGGCGATGGCGGTCGGCACGGCGCCGGGAGGAATGAGCCCCTGCAGGTAGTTGGGAGGGCCGAAGTTCCCGCCGCCGGTATTCAGCAGGACTGCGACGTCATAGTTGTTGGGGTTGGAGAAATCGGGAACCACCAGGAGCAGGTCGGGCAGACCATCGTTGTTGAAATCGCCCACGGCTGAGAGGATGCCGATGGTCGGCGGAATGGGCGGGAACGTAAAGGGGGAAAACCCGAGAGAGAAGCTGCTGGGGCCGAGGGGGGCCGAGCCAAGGTTGAAGCCGGAGTTGGTGGAATCGAGGAAATTCACGTTGCCGGTCAGGTTCAACAATCCGCTGCCCGTGCCCACGACGGTTGCGCTGAGGGAGTAGTTCCCGACCGATCCGCTCTTGGCGATGGTGGTCGTGGTGGGCAGTGTCGCAACCTGGAGGACGGAGAGGATGTGAGCCGTAGATGTGCTTGCGGGGTGCGCGCCGATCGTGCTATTGACGCCGACGCCGAGATAGAGGGCTCTGAGGCTATGCGTGCCGACGCCGGGCACGATGGTGAGGGTGGCCGTATCGAAGGTGGGGTTAGCCGTCGTCAATTGCGCCGAGCCCAGGTTGTGGCCGTCGCGGCAGGGCGCGGTGGGGCCGTCGCAAAACACCACGGTTCCGAACGGTATCGGGTTGCCCTGGATGTCCTTCACGGTTGCGATCAGCGTGACCGCGGCGCCTTGATGGATCTGGGCCACCGGATGGTTGTTCGAATCCCTGACGGCCAGGGTGGTGATGGTGGCGATGGGGGTGGGACCGCACCACGCCGCCAGCGGCAGGACCAGCCAGACGAGCGCCAGCATCAGCCAGCACCGCATCCCTTTGTCGCGGTTCAGGCGAGACAGGAGACGCAACACAGCGCGCGTCGGCGCCTGGCAAGGAGAAGCACTTGGATACATATGGAGCCCCCGATAGTCCAGAGTCGATT
>JBAVMZ010000578.1:0-5787 GCA_049690595.1 Occallatibacter sp.
CCCATGCCGGGATAGCCGCCCTCTGGCCGCTCCTGCTCGCTCTTGAGGTAGATGGTGTAAACCTCGACGCCGGAGTGCTCGGCCGCGTCGACCGCTTCGTTCAGCGTCTCCTTGCTGCCGCGGTCCACGCCATCGCTGAAGACCACCAGCACGTTGCGCCCGCCGGAGGCCTTCATTAGCTCGTCCGAGGCCAGGAAGATGGCGTCGTAGAGCTGGGTGCCGCCGCGGCTCCCGCGGCCCTGGCCCCGGCTGCCGCGCTCGTCGTCGGCCGTCTCCGGACCCTGGCGGTCGTCGCGGCTGCCGTGGCTGGGACCCATATCCTCAAGCTCGTGGTGCAGCTTCTCGCGCGAACTGGTGAAGTCCCGCAGCAGCTCGACCATGTGGTCGAAGTGGATGAGGAAGGCTTGGTCGGCGGCGGCGCCCTCTTTGGCTTCGGCCGGGAGCATGCGGTCCACAAAGCTGCCGGCGGCCTTGCGCTCGGCCTCCATCGCGCCGGTCATGCCGCGGCCGGTGTCGACGAGCAGGCCGAGTCGCAGGGGCACGGCGCTCTCGCGGGTGAAGCCGCGGATGGTCTGCGGGCGGCCATCCTCGGTGAGGGTGAAGCCGGATTTGTCCAGGCCGGCGGCGAGCGCGCCCTTTTTGTCGCGCACGGTAACGGGCAGCACCACCTCGCGCGCGCCGGTTTTGGTCTGCGGAACGGGCTGGCTCGCGGCCGGTTGCTGCGCCGGGCTCGTCAGCGGCAGGCCGGGCAGGGCAGCCAGCGCAAGAGCAAACGGCAACGACAAGGAAAAACGGCAGGGATTTCTCATGGCGTTCAAAGTCTACCTTCTCTCACGGGTTTAGACGAGGGAGCGGGCGGGTTGTTGACCGTCCGGCCGTCGTCTTACCCACGGGAGCGTGTCCCTGGCCGGCTACTCCTGCGTGGCGGCCACGCCGGCCAGGCGGATGGCGCGAACGTCGCGCATGGGCGGCTGGCCGAAGAGGCGCCGGTACTCGCGGTTGAACTGGCTGGCGCTCTCGTAGCCCACCTCGAAGGCGGCGCTGGCGGCGTCCATCCCCTCGGCCATCATGCGCACCCGCGCCTGGTGCAGCCGCAGCCGCTTCTGGTATTGCAGCGGGCTCATCGCGGTCAGCGAACGGAAGTGGTGGTGGAAGGTGGAAACGCCCATCTGCGCCACCGAGGCAAGCTCCTCGACGCGCAGGGGCTTCGAGTAGTTGGCCTTGAGCCAGGAGACGGCCTTCGCCGTGCGGTTGCTCTGCTCGCCCAGCGTGGCGATCGAGCGCAGATGCTTGCCGAGCGGCCCGCGCAGCACCCGGTAGACGATCTCGCGCTGCATGAGTGCGCCGAGGAAGGGGATGTCGCGGGGCGTGTCCAACAGGTCGAGCAGGCGGCAGCAGGAGGTGAGCAGTTCGGGCGTGGCCTTGCCCACCGCCAGCCCGCGCGCGCCGGAAGAAACCTCGCTTGTATGGAACTCGTCCTGCGAGAGGATCTCGCGCACCACGGGCATTTCGAGCTTCAGGACCATGGCCAGGTAGGGCGCCTCGGGCGACGCACCGGTAATCTGGCCCACGACCGGCAGATCGATCGAGGTCAGCAGGAAGTTCGAGCCGTCGCAAACGTGCGTTGTCCCGCCCACGACGATGCGCTTTTCTCCCTGCGCGAAGACCACCAGCTCGGGCTCGTAAGCGGCGGTATAACACTCTGTTGGCGCGGTCTTGCGCGAGACGATCAGTCCCGGCACGGCGGTAGCCACCGGCTCCTCCCCGTGGGCGTGCGTCTCGATCTTTCGCGCCAGTTCCGCCCGCAGCGCCTCCGTTTCGGTCAGTCCGCTCCCGGCCTTCGATGCGGCCCCCGCTGTCGGCATTGGGTCTCTCCTTCCACTCCAGCCTATCGCCGAACAGGGCGCGTCCGCGCAGGAAAAATCACGGCGCGACAGAAATAGGCAAGAAGAAGGAAGGATCGGGATACCGCCCTGATTCCCTTTCTGCCTAGCATGGGAAGTGCGGGGATGGCCACCGGCGGCACAGCCGGTGCGGAAGGCCGGGACCGCTGGAGATGGGAATGAAACATACCGATAACAGATTGCGAAAGGCGGCTCTTGCCGCCATATTTCTAGGGTTTTTCTCGGCATGGGGCCATGCGCAGACAGCTCCGGACGCGCCCCGCGACGCCGGCACCGCGGTGAACGATGGCCGCTCGATTGAGGACCTGAACTACCTGGGCGGCGACGCGGTCATGCCGCCCTTTTCAGAGAGCGTCGTCGATATCCATTCCCCGTACCGCCAGGCCCTTTTGAGCAAGGGTGTTGCCGTGCGCGTGATCTCGTCGGAAGTCTACAACCAGAATGCTCTCAACCGCCCGGTCTCCGCCGACGACCAGACCTATGTCGGGCAGCGGCCCTACCAGAGCGCCATGGTTCAGCCCATCCTCACCGCGGACCTGCGCCAACTGCACCTTCGGCACGCCCAGCTCTACCTCGCCGGCGTCTGGAACTGGTCAAGCTGGAGGCCTGCCAATCCAAAGGCCCTGCAGCTTTGGGATCTCTACATCTACAAGGAATTCGGCAAGGACCGTGTCGAACTGAAAGCCGGCTACGTCTCCAACAACCTCGACTTCGTCGGTCTCTTCGTCGGTGGATCTACCGCCACCGCCGCGCAGGGCGTCTATGCTGTCCTTCCCTACGAGTTAGGCATCTCTTACTTCCCACTTACCTCCCCGTCCGCCAATCTCCGCCTGCGGGGTCCGCGGTCTACTTACGCGAAGACCGGCTTCCAGCGCAGTCTCGACCCCAAAGGCGGCGCCGCCGAGGTTGCCCGCAATCCCAGCGGCTTTCGTTTCGATCCTCATGGCGACGGTCTCCTCCTGATTGAGGAGGCGGGTTTCCACCGGGCCGCCGCTGACGCCGCTCCAGAGGTGTGGCTCCGCGGCGGCTACGCCTACAACCGCACCGCCTTCACCAGCCTCGTCAACGGCAAGCCGCGGACCGGCAACCACCTTGCATATGCGCTTGCCGACTTCCAGATCCACCAGCCCAACCCGGTTCAGCCCGAGCACGGCCTCTACATAGGCGCTTCCGTCATGACCGCCTCCTCCTCCCTGAACGCGTACGATCGCTACTACGAGGCGCGGCTCTACCAGAAGGCGCCCTTTCGCTCCCGGCCGGCCGACATGGCCTCGGTGGTAGCTTCCTATACGGGGCACAGCCGCTACCTGACCGATTCGCTGAAAGCCGCCGGCAAGACGGTCTGGCGCGACTCGGCCTCGGTGACCGGAAGTTACTCGATGCGTATGCGCCCGGGACAGTATCTGAGCGCGGGTTTGAGCTACATTCACGGCCCGGCCATCACGCCGCGCGCCGATGACGCGCTGATCTTCGCCACGACCTATACGGTGTTTTTCTGAAACTCCACACGGCAACAGGACAACGGTGCCAGCGCACCAAAGGAGAAATCGCAGTGCAGAAGCGCAAACTCGGAAACAGCAATCTGGAAGTCTCGGCCCTCGGCCTGGGATGCATGGGAATGAGCTTTTCTTACGGTCCGCCGCCGGACAGGAAGGAAATGATCGGCGTTCTCCGTGCCGCCGTCGAGCGCGGCGTCACCTTCTTCGACACGGCCGAGGTCTATGGCCCCTTCACCAATGAAACTCTGCTCGGCGAGGCTCTGGAGCCCTTCCGCGGACAGTTAGTCATCGCCACCAAATTCGGCTTCAACCTCAATCAGGACGGCAGCCCCGGCTGGCAGGGGCTCAACAGCCGCCCGGAGCGCATCCGGCAGGTTGCGGAAGCCTCCCTCAAGCGCCTCCGCATCGACGCCATCGACCTCTTCTACCAGCATCGCGTCGATCCCGCCGTGCCGATCGAAGACGTGGCCGGCGCCGTCAAGCAACTTATCCAGGAGGGCAAGGTCAAGCACTTCGGGATGTCCGAGGCTGCTCCCAGGACGATCCGCCGCGCCCATGCCGTGCAGCCGCTGACCGCGCTCCAGAGCGAGTACTCGCTGTGGACCCGCGGCCCTGAGGCCGAAGTTATCCCCACGCTCGAGGAGCTTGGCATCGGCTTTGTTCCTTACAGTCCACTTGGCAAAGGCTTCCTGACGGGCAAGATGGACCAGAGCACAACCTTCGACAAGACGGACTTCCGCAACACGCTGCCGCGCTTTACGCCGGAAGCCATGAAGGCCAATCAGGCGCTGGTCGACCTGCTGGGCTCGATTGCCAAGGCCAAGAACGCGACGCCGGCGCAGATTGCGCTTGCATGGCTGCTGACTCAGAAGCCGTGGATCGTGCCCATCCCGGGCACGACGAAGCTGCATCGTCTCGAAGAGAACCTCGGCGCGGTTGCGGTCAAACTCACGGCCGCGGACCTCGGCGAGATCGAGACCGCCGCGTCGAAGATCCCGGTCGAGGGCGCGCGTTATCCGGAGCACATCGAGAAGATGACCGGGCTGTGAGCGCGGGCATGGGCGATACGAATGCCGGAGAGCGCGGCCGCCCAGCCGCCCGCGCACTCCGCAAACTCAGAAGAACAAGGGACGATTCATGAGCAAGCAGGTTCTTATTCTTTCCTCGAGCCCGCGCAGAAAGGGCAACTCGGACGCGCTCTGCGACCGCTTCCTGGAAGGCGCTCGTGCCGCGCATCACCAGGTGGAGAAGGTGGCGCTCGCGGAGAAGACCATCCACTACTGCACCGGCTGCTACGCCTGCCAGCGGACGGGCAAGTGCGCGCAGAAAGACGACATGGCGGCGATCCTCGACAGCATGATCGCGGCCAATGTGATCGTGATGGCTACGCCCGTCTACTTCTACACCATGTGCGCGCAGATGAAGACGGCAATCGACCGGACCGTAGCGCGCTACACGGAGATCGCCAACAAGGAGTTCTATTTCATTGTGGCGGCGGCCGATACAAACAAGGCTGCGATCGAGCGCACCATCGAGGGCTTTCGCGGCTTTACGTCGTGCCTCGACGGGGCCAGGGAGAAAGGCGTCGTCTACGGAACAGGCGCGTGGAAGATCGGCGACATTCTGGAAAGTCCGGCAATGAAGCAGGCATACGAGATGGGCAAGGCGCTGTAGACTTGTTCGGTGCCGGAGCGGCGGCCGTGGCCGCTTGAGCGCCGGCAAGCCGGAGAAACCATGACAGCACTGAGCGAGTGGCAGAACTTCTACGTGATCGCAGGCTCGTCGGCGGGCGCGCTGATCGGCTTGCAGTTTGTGGTCATGGCGCTGGTGGCGGGGATGCCGCGCAGGCCGGACCTCGCGCAGGCGGCCTCGGTCTTCACGACGCCGACGATTGTTCACTTCTCGGCGGTGCTTCTGCTGGCCTGCGGAATGACGGCGCCGTGGCTGGGGATGGCGCCGGCGGCGATCGTCTGGGGGCTGACAGGAGTGGCGGGAGCGGTCTACTCCCTTGCAATCGCGCTGCGGTTGCGGCGGCAGAGCGCGTACAAGCCCTTCTTCGAAGACTGGGTCTTCCATGTCGCCCTGCCCTTTACCGCGTACGGTGTGCTGATTGCGTCCGGATGCGCGGGCATGCAGGGGCTGCGCTGGGCCTTGTTCAGCGCTGCCGGCGCCTCGGTGGCGCTGCTGCTGACCGGCATCCACAACGCATGGGACACCGTGACCTATCACGTCTTTGTGAAGCAATAGGAGCGAGACAACCGCTGAAGAAGCGAGGAGGGAATTGAGCGTGGAGATCAAGCGAATTGGCACAGAACCTTCCGGCAAAGGACCGGAGGCGTACTTCACCGGCGCGGTGCGGGTGGAGATGCTCTTCACCTCGCCGG
>JBAVMZ010000579.1:0-2967 GCA_049690595.1 Occallatibacter sp.
AAACCAGAGTGGCTGTATCCCGAAGGCAGGGTGCTCAAGTCGACGCGACCAACAGGGAGCGGCGACCCCGCACCAAGCTCAACAGGCCACACCAACTCTGGTTTCGCTCTGGCCCCACCGCAGGTGCTCAGGCGGCGGTCTCGCCGCGGACCATGGGCGAGGAGAGCTGCTGGCGCAGGTTGCCGGCCAGATCGGCCACGACGCGCAGCTTGTCTGCGACCGGCGGCGGCACCTCGGCGCCGTTGAGTGCGAGCTGCGAGTGCAGCAGCAGGCCGGCCACGGTGGACTTCAGCTCGGTTTCGATGGCGGCGGCGGCGGCGCGGCGGGCCAGCATCTGCTCGCGCTCGCGGCGGTGCAGCGCGGAGCGGATCTCGCGAATCAGACGCGCGGCGCCGGAGAGGGCGAAGTTGATCTGCAGCTGAATCGCCAGCCCGGCGTGCTCCCAGATGGCCTCGGCGGCCGCCGGGTCGCACTCGGCCATCGTCTCGTCGACCACCACGGCCAGAAACTCGCGGCGGCGCAGCGCGGCCAGGGCCACCTTGCGCCCCTCGGCAACCTCGACCTCCATGCCCAACTGAGCTCCTACGACAGCGGCGCAGTTCCGGGCGCCTTCGATACCGGTTACGATCAGAATGCTCATTCCCAGCTCCTCTTGAGCCCCCGGAGTGGCCGGGGGCGAACTCGTGTGGGCGGACTCGCGGAGCCCGCGGAGAGGTTTCCCGTAACTGACCTATCGGCCAGTCCGGTTCCGGCTTCAGGGCGACGGGCGACAGCGAAACCAGAGTGGCTGTATCCCGAAACCGAAGCGCTCAAGTCGACGCGACCAACAGGGAGCGGTGACCCTGCACCAAATCCAACAGGGCACACCGACTCTGGTTTCGCTCTACTCTTCCCGAAGCGGGTCGGCGATTCCGTATTCCTTGAGCTTGCGGTAGAGGGTGGTTTTGCCGATGCCCAGCAGACGCGCGGCCTGCAGCTTGTCGCCGTTCAGGGCGCGGATGGCCGAGAGAATGGCCTGCCGCTCGAGATCGGCCAGCGTGGTCACCTGCGCCGAGCCGGTCTCGGACTCGGGAGCGCCCTGGGCCGCGCGGCGCGCCTCCAGCCCCTGCTGCTGCAACTGCGTGGGCAGGTCGCCCAGGTGCAGCACCGGGCCGGAGGAGAGCGCGCAGGCCCGCTCGATGGAGTTTTCGAGCTCGCGCACGTTGCCTGGCCAGTCGTGGCGCATCATGGTGCGCAGCGCCTCGTCGCTCAGCGTGTACTTCTGTCCGTGCTCGCGGCTGAAGCGGTCCAGGAAGTGCGCGGCCAGCAGCGGAATGTCTTCGCGGCGGTCGCGCAGCGCCGGCAAGCGCAGGTTGACCACGTTCAGCCGGTAGAAGAGATCCTTTCGGAAGGTTCCCTTCTCCACCATCGAGGCGAGATCCCGGTTGGTGGCGGCCACGATGCGGGCGCGGATTGCCACGCGGTGCGTGGCCCCGACCGGACGGACTTCCTTTTCCTGGAGAGCGCGCAGCAGCTTGGCCTGCAGGTCGAGCGAGAGCTCGCCAATTTCGTCCAGAAAGACCGTGCCGCCCTCGGCCGAGACCAGCAAGCCATCCTTGGCGCGGTTGGCCCCGGTGAAGGCCCCCTTGACGTAGCCGAAGAGCTCGCTCTCGATCAGAGTCGGAACAAGAGACCCGCAGTCGACGGGCAGGAAGGGTTTGGAGGCGTTGGGTCCATAGGCGTGGATGGTGCGGGCGACCAGCTCCTTGCCGGTGCCGCTCTCGCCCAGCACCAGGACCGGGTGGGTGCTCTGGGCCACCTTCGAGAGGATGCGGTAGAGCTTCTCCATCTCGGCCGAGCGGCCGATCATGGCGCCCAGGCCCTGGGAGAGGCGCAACCGCTCGCGCAACTGCCGGGTGGACGAGTCGGTAATCTGGCTGGCCGACGCGCGGTCCAGCACCGTCGAGAGCTCGTCCATGGCGAAGGGCTTGGTCAGGTAATCGGAGGCCCCGCAGCGCATCGCCTCGACCGCCGCGTTCACCGAGTTCGAGGCCGTCATGGCGATGACCGCCGTCTGCGGGTAGAGCAGCTTGACCTCGGAGACCAGCTCCAGGCCGGCGCTCGACCCGTACGGCAGATTGACCAGCAGGATGTCGGCGGCGCGGCCGCGCAACAGAGTGCGGGCCTGCGCCAGGTCGCCGGTGGCTTCGACCGCGTACCCCAGCGAGGCCGCAATCTCGGCGCAGGCCGAGCGCACCGAGGCGTCGGCATCGACCACCAGAAGGTGGAGACGCACCGGCGGATCGGCTGGCTGGGGGATAAACTCCATGGTCCTGATGTTCATTCCTGTTTCGAGCATTGTAGTCGCCTCGCGCGCAAAGTGGTGAACTGCATTCTGGTTACGGGCCGCCACCGCCGGATGGGAACCCGCAAGGTAAAGAGAGGAGGCCGCAGGATGGCTCATCGGATGGCCACCGGAAGCTCGATCTCGAAAGATGCCCCGGACTGAGGGCGGTTGGCGGCGAAGATGCTGCCGCCGGCGGCCTCGACGATGGAGCGGGCGATGCTGAGCCCCAGCCCGCGGTGCGCGGCGGCGTGCCCGGCCCCGGAGCGGGTGGTGTAGCCGGACTCGAAGACCTTCTCGAGCACGCCCGGGGGGATGCCGGGGCCGTTGTCCTCGACAGTGAGGACGAGCGCGACGGGGACGCCCCGCTCTTCCCGCTCGCCGAGCCCGATCCGGATGCGGCCGCCGGCGGGCATCGCCTCGGCGGCATTCTTGACCAGGTTGACCAGGATGCGGGTCAGGTCCTCGCCGGTGATGCGGACCGGCAAAGCCCCGCCCTCGGCGTCGACGGTCACCGCGATGCCGGGACCGGCCAGCGCCGAAAGCAGGTTGCGATTGGCCAGCACCTCGGCGGCCAGGTTGGCGACCGGGACCGCCGGCAGCAGCTCCCAGCGGCCGGCGCGCTCCGGGCGCCTTGCAGGGGC
>JBAVMZ010000580.1:0-23830 GCA_049690595.1 Occallatibacter sp.
GTAGTAGGTCGTTTTGCTCTTCAGCCCGGTGACGCTGGCGTTCACCGCCTGCGCGGCGGTTGATGCGGGCAGCGCGGCCTTTGCCGTGGCGCTGCCGAGAGCAGTGGCGCTTGTGCCCCAGAGGAACCAAACCTGAGCGGCGACACCGAAGCCGTTCACCGTGGCGTTGAGTTTCGCAGCGGGTGTGGCGATGCCAGTGGCCAGGCCGGCGAGCACCTGGGGCGAGCCGACCAGCGTGTACGTCGCCGAATTGGGCGCACTGTTCGCGTAGCCTGTCGCAACTGCAATGGCCTTGATCGTGGTCCCCGATGCCGTCACTGGCACCGGAACGGTGTATCTTGTCGAACCCGCCGTGGGCGTGGTTCCGTTGGTGGTGTAGTAGATGGTTGCGTTGGGCGTGCTCGAGCCGATCGTGACCGATTGCGCTTCGCCGTAGGTTGCGGCGGCGGGCTTGAAGGTGGGCGCGGCGGCTGCGGCGAGGTTGATGGTGTAGGTGGCGGTGGCCACGGCGCTGTTCGAGTAGCCAGCGGAGGTGGCAATGGCCTTGATGGTTGTGGTCTGGCTGACGGTGAGAGCGGTTTTGTACTTCGTTGAGGATGGCGTGGGAGTGGAGCCGTCGACGGTGTAGTAGATGGCCGCGCCCGTCGTAACGTCGGCTATGGCCACAGTTTGCGGGGAGTTGTAGATGCCCGCAATGGGTGTGAAGGCGGGCAGGGCTGTGGCCGTGGATCCCGTGGCCGTACCGCTCAGCATAATGCTCTGGGTCGCAGAGCCAGGTGCGAGGGCATTCAGGTTGTTATCCAGCAGCGTCAGAGCGCCCGTCAAGGCTCCAGCCGTTGTGGGGGTGAAGCTGATGGGCAAGAGGCAATCGGCGCCGGCCGCGAGCCCTCCCGCTTCCGGCGAACCGGGCGTAACAAGGCTGCAGTCCGAGCTCCCGCTGCTGTTCAGCATGAAGTTCGTTGAGATGCTGGGGTTCCTTCCGGTGCTCGGAATTGGAAAGGTCAGCTCCGCGTTGCCTATGTTCCCCACCGTGACGGTCTGCGGGCTGTCGCTGCTCGTCGCGCCCACAGGCGTCGAGGCGAAGTTCAAGCTTGGCGCAGCAGTCCGGTTGAACTTGAGAACCTGATTGATGGTTGGACACGCCACATACAAGTTCCCATGCGCATCCAGAGCAATCCCGCGAGGAACGGTCAATCCCGTGACCACTGGCGTCACGACCCCGGCCGGCGTGATCTTCGCAACCTCACCAATTCCGGTCTCCGCGACATAGAGATTTCCGGATGCATCGATCGCTACTCCGGCAGGTTCTGAAAGTCCGCTGGCGACGGGGGTCTCGGCGCCGGACGGCGCAATCTTCGTCACCAGCCCGAGCGTCGACTGGGAAGCAAACACATTCCCCGCCGCATCCACAGCCATGAATTGGGCCTGCGTGAGCGGGCCGCCGAGGGTACTGAGCACGCCGCCGGCGGAGACCTCGAAGACCTGATAGGTGTTGGATGCCACGTTCACTTCGCCGGAAATGAACAGATCGCCGGCGCCATCCACTATCAGTCCAAACGGGGCGCCTATGCCCGCGGAGGGATTGCCCTCAATAAAACTCTGAGTTCCTCCGCGAGCAATCTGAATCACATCGCCGGCGACGGTGGTGTAGACGTTGCCAGCGCCATCCAGGGCTATTCCAAAGGGGTTCGCTGCCGGGAACTTGGCCTGAAAGCTCGTCACCGTGCAGTCGGAAGCCGTGGAGCAGCTCAGATCGTTGGCCGCCACGCGGACCACTTCATTCTGGCCGAAATTGGTGATGAAGACGTCCCCTGCCCCGTCCACCGCAACCGACTCTGGAGTTACCATGAGGCTCCCGCCAACCTGGGTCGCCTGGCTCGGTGTCTGTGGCGAATCGCAGGCAATCTCCGGTCCCACGCCAACCCCGTAAAAGTAGGCCACTCCGAGAGGATTCCCGCTTGCATCCTGCATGGACACGGCGCCCGAGCGCAGGCCGGGTGCGGTGGGAGCGAAGGTGATACTAAAGTCGCAAGTTGTTCCATAGTTGAACGAGCCCAGCGATAAGCACGATCCAGAGGCTTTGAAGTCGAGATTGGGGGAGCCCTGCGTAAGCACCTGGATCGAGGACGGGCCCAAGGTCCCCTCGGACCAGAAGGTCGCATTGATGGTTTGCGGCGCGCTCGTGCTGCCAACAGGCACACTTTCGAAGTTCAGCGCCCCTGTCGACACCCCCGGGCGAATCACGAGGACACGATTGTTGGAGCTGTCGCAGACATAGATGTTGCCTGAACTGTCAACAGCGACACCCTCAGGCGCATCCAGCGGGCCCATCGTGGAAACCGTCGACTTTACACCCGCCGGAGTGATCTTCGCAAGCCGATTCTTCGAATCATCTGTGAGGTATATGTTACCCGCTCCATCCACCGCCATGCTGTAAGGGTCGTATGGAGAATTGAATCCGGCTGCGGGGATGTTTGTTTTGGAACCGCCGGTGGTGATCTTAACGATATTGTTCGGCGTTAAGAGATAGATATTCCCGGATGCGTCCACTGCCCCCAGATTCTGCAGTGGAAACGTGACGCCTTTCTCCAGCACCGAACAGGAAGAGGCGCATGTCCTGTCGTTGGGGGGGACTTTGAGGATGTAGCTGGGTCCGTTCTGGGCAAAACTTGTCGATAGGTAGCTCCCGCCGCTGAATGCGAAATAGAGATTGGAGGACGGGTCAATACCCAGAGGAGCCAAGGTACCGCCGGCCCAGGGGCAGGCAACCGCCGGAACCGTTGGGGCGCAATTCAGAACGATCTGTCCCCCAGCAGTCAGTTGCACCTGGCCTGAGTAAATCCTGCCTGAACTATCCACTGCAATGGTTCCGAAGTCATTCCCCACCAGATCGAATAAGGTGGCTTGGGGACCGCCGGGCGGGATCTTCGTTATGCGCTGATTAAGCTCGGTCGGATCCGATCCATCGACAATATACAGGTTTCCCCAAGTGTCAAGCGCAACAGCATTCGGACCGTTGAAGCCGCTGCCGATGGTTCCGCCAAAAGAGACCGCCTGTGCCTCCGCCGGCCAGTATGCGGCTAGAAGCAGACAAGCCGGCAAGAGCAAGCTGCACGGGGCCGCGAAGCCCGCGAGGTGGCCTGCGAAAAACAGCTTGGCCGGCATTCGATGCACGCGGGCGCTCCTAAGCAACCAAGCGCCGAGGCAGCAGATTCTTGCAAGCATGACGAGCGAGCGACGCGCCTCCCTGGAGACCGCGTCGAGAGCCGAGGCGCCGCGAATGACGAAAACCGGTGACAGACTGCCGATCGACGGTTGCAGCATAGACGTGATCTCCTCTTCCTTTCGGGCTTCAGGGAACCGGGAGAGGCGAACCCTCTCTGGAGTGGACAGGCCGGCACGCCAGCCGGGGTGGCGCGGAGCCACAGGAACCAGTTGTGACCAAACTCAGTTATTTAGACAGCATCCGCAGGGCGCCGGTGTCCAGCGAGTTGGAGGAAGTATGAAAGGGAAGGAAACCTGGCTGTCTTGTAAACGAGGCGGGATTCGACTTGCAAGTGAATAATTCGTCATTTTCGCATTCGCTGGCCTTCGGTGGGCTGCCTTGACCGAAGAGTCGCCGCTTCTGCCCAATCGGAGCCTGCGGCGCGGAGGCGCTATCCCGTAGACTTGATTGCATGGAATCGACGCTTCCCCCCGATCCGCGCACAAGCGGCCACAATCGCTATTTCTTTGAGAGGTTCGGCATCACCGAGCGGCTGCTGGAGCGCTGCCTTGGCGAGGCGCTCTCGGCCGGGGGCGACTACGCCGACCTCTACTTCGAGAGCGTGACGGCGACGGCGCTGGGCGTGGACGAGCAGATTGTGAAGTCGGCCAGCACGGGAACCAGCGCCGGTTGCGGCGTGCGGGTGCTCAGCGGCGAGCGGACGGGCTACGCCTACACCGACAACCTGAGCCCGGAGCGTCTGCTGCGCGCGGCGCGGACGGCGGCGCTGATCGCCTCAGGGCCGGCAAAGCAGCAGGTGCAGGGCTTTCTGGAGACGCGGACCGGCGACCTCTACCCGGTGGCGCTGGGCGGCTACGATCTGGACCTGGCGGCGCGGCTGGAGTTGATTCTGCGCGCCGACCGGGCCGCGCGGGCATACGACCCGCGGATCACCCAGGTCCGCGCCGGTTACGCGGAAGAGCTGCGGCGCATCCTCATCGCCTGCTCGGACGGGACGCTGGCCAGCGACACCCAGCCGCTGTGCCGGCTGAATGTCTTCGTGGTGGCCAAAGGCGGCGAAACGACGACCAAGGGCGCGGCGGGCGGGGGCGGCAGGGCTGGACTGGAGCAATTCACCGGCAGCAAGAGCCCGGAGAGCCTGGCCGAGGAGGCCGCGCGCGGCGCCGTGCTCCAGTTGGGCGCGGTGGCTGCCCCAGCCGGAGAGATGGAAGTAGTGCTGGGGCCGGGCTGGCCCGGCATCCTGTTGCACGAGGCGGTGGGCCACGGCCTAGAGGCCGACTTCAACCGCAAGAAGACCTCGGCCTTCGCCGGGCTGATCGGCCAGAAGGTGGCAGGCCCCAAGGTGACGGTGGTGGACAACGGCACCATCGCCGGCCGGCGCGGCTCGCTCAACGTGGACGACGAGGGCACGGCCACGCAGGAGACGGTCCTGATCGAGGGCGGGGTGCTGCGCGGCTACCTCACCGACAAGCTCTCGGCGCGGCTGATGGGCGCGGCCAACACCGGCTCGGGGCGGCGCGAGAGCTACCAGTCCATCCCCATGCCGCGGATGACGAACACCTATATGCTGGCCGGCGAGGACTCGCCCGAGGAGATTATCCGCTCGGTCAAGCGCGGCCTTTACGCCGTCAACTTTGGCGGCGGCCAGGTGGACATCACCAACGGCAAGTTCGTGTTTTCGGCCTCGGAGGCCTACATCATCGAGGACGGGCACGTGACTGCGCCGGTGCGGGACGCGACGCTGATCGGCAACGGGCCGGAGGCGCTGAAGTACGTCTCGATGGTCGGCCACGATCTGAAGCTCGACGAGGGGATCGGCACCTGCGGCAAGGACGGCCAGAGCGTTCCGGTGGGGGTGGGCATGCCCACTATCAAACTGGACCGGATGACGGTCGGCGGCACGGGGCGCTAGAGCGAGAGTTGGTGTGCCCCATGGAACTCGGCGCCGGGTGGTCGCCGCGCTCTGTTGGCCGCGCCACCTGGGCGCTTCGGCCTCGGGGTACACAGGCTGTGAAAAGACTCCGACTGGACCGAGGAGATGCCCGAAATGCGCCCCGCAGGGGCTGAGTCCTCATTGATTCTATGGGCCTTAGAGCGAAACCAGGGTTGGTGTGGCCTATTGAGCTTGGTGCAGGGTCGCCGCTCCCTGTTGGTCGCGTCGACTTGAGGGCCTTGCCTTCGGGATACAGCCGCTCTGGTTTCGCTGTAGCCGCAAAAACAAAGGCGCGGCGAGGGTGGGGCAGCGCGAAGATTTCATCCATCGCGGGTCGGCGAAGCCGGTGGGGGACTGTTACAAAGCCCACTCCATCCGAGTTCTTCCGCAGTCTGTACAGTCCCTCTGGTTTCGGTATTGAGCGGGTCTTCCGGCCTTCCGGGAGGCGCGAGGGGGAAGGTTACCTGCCTCTCCGCACTGCGAGGTGGACCGGCCCTCCTGCGGTTCGCACAGACTTGCCGTTCTTGACATAAATTACGTTCGTACCCTATAGTAACTATATTGGTTCCTCCTGCGTTTCCAACACGTTGCACACGGGGCGTCTCCGCTTTGGCCGCATTCGGGACGATGTCGGCACTGGTTCGCATTGCTCAGCATTTATGCGGATTCCAAGATACTCTGGTTTTATGCCCTTCCCAATCTGGGGCTGGCTTCCCATTCTTGATCGAGGAGCCTGAATCCTGGTCTGCGATTTGCAGAGATCGGACGGAATCACCCGAAATTACCATTGACAGGCAGGAAGGCCTCGCGGAGACTGGTAATCAAAGTGGTTACCTTTGTGCAGAGTGAGATTACCAGGGTGAATCGCTCCGAATTACCTTCACGCCCGGGACCAGCCGGCAACCGGCGGCCGATCCAAGAGGCTGAAAGACAAATCGAGATCGCTCCGCGGTGGACCTTGGCGGAGACGATTGCCGTTTCCTTCCCCAGCCTGTGCGTCGCACCCACCCCTGCCCTCATGGCGGCATCGGGAGTCGCACGCGATCCGGCTGGTTTTTTTCGGATGAGGGGGCCGAGTCTCCTATGAATCTCCGCATTACGTCTTCCACTCCCAGGCAAGTGGCAGTTTGGACCGGACTTTTGTTCTCATTGATTTCTGTAGCCGGCTGCCATCGTGAGGAATCCGTGGCCGATCTGCCCGCCTACGAGGCGGCGCCTCCGCCGCTCAATGCCCCGAGTTCGGGGCCGAGCTGCCAGGTTCCCCGGTCGCGTCCTCAGCCGCAGCCTCAGGCGGAGTCCGAGTACCCGGCGCAACCGAGCTCGCAAGGGGGGCGGCGTTCGCCGGCCTATCCGCAGACCTCGCGCATTCCGGCTACGCCGATTCCGGGCGGGGGCGTGACCCAAGAAGACCTGGAATACGTAGCCACGCACCGGCCGATTCACTCCGAGCAGGGACTGGCGACCTGGTACACGGCGCCCTACAAGGGGCGGCGGACCGCCAGCGGCCAGGTCTTCCGCGACTCGGCCATGACGGCCGCCCACCGCACGCTGCCGATGGGTTCGCTGGTGGTGGTGACCAACCTGCGCACCGGTGAGTCCAGCCCCATGCGCATTGACGACCGAGGTCCGTTTGTCGACGGCCGCATCGTGGACCTGACCATTGCCGCGGCCAAGGCCACGGGCGTCTTCCGCGTTGGAACCGCGCAGGTGCGCGTGGACGTTTACCAGACGCCCAAGCCGATCAACCATGGCGGTCGCTGGTGCGTGCAGATTGGAGCCTTCACGAACGAACACCAGGCCCTGCGCCTCAAGAGCAAGCTGATGAGCGCCTACCCCGACGCGCAGGTCATCGAGTTTCCCGGCGAGGCCTCCTACTGGGTTCGCATCCGGCCTCAGGGCGACGACCGGCAGATGTCCGAGTACATTGCCCAGCATCTCCGGCCGGCCGAAGGCGAGGCCTTCCTGACCCGGCTGGATTAGAGAGCTTCCAAGGCGGCGCCCCAACCCGGCGCTGAACTATCCCCCGGAGCGCGCCACGCAGAGAAGGTGGCGCACCGGGGGTCTTTTTTTTGCGCGTGAGAGTTTGCCTGACCGCGCATGGCCGGATGCTCTACAATTCCCAGCATCCCGCTGCCTGCGGACGCTTCCCTCCGAACCGGCTCTCTCCGGTTCCGTCGCGCTCGGGCGGACATTTCCAGGAGGTCCACCATGACAGACGCACAGCCGCGGGTGCGGCAGAACTATCTTGCGGTGCTGGTCGCCGCCATTGCCAGCTTCGTCTTCGAGGCGCTCTGGTACTCGCTGTTTCTCGACACATGGCTCAACGGCATCGGCCGCACCCGCGAGTGGCTGGCGCACAGCGGCATGAGCGAGGGTATTCAGTACGCGGTTGCGCTGGTTTCCGCGGCGGTCATCGCCATGGCGATCTCCTGCGTGACGCAGTTGACCGGCGCGCAGACCTGGAGGCGCGGCGCGGCGACCGCGGCGAAGCTCTGGGCCGGCTTTGTGCTGCCGGTCTGGGCCACCGAGTACATCTTCGAGGTCCGCCCGTGGAGCCTGTTTGCGGTCAATGCCGGCTTCTGGCTTGTGGGCATGATGCTGATGGGCGCGATCGTGGGGGCTTGGAAGAAGAAATAGCTGCCTTTTCGCCGCTTACTCCGGCGGCGGGTAGAAGGGCAGCTTGTCGTTCTTCTCGTTGGCGCGGCGCACGGTGACCTCTTCGAGGAGCATCGCGGGGGCGAGCACGGTTTCGGGCGTCGAGTCGCCGGCCAGGTTGGCAACAAAGAGGTCCTTGCCCGCGGCCACTACGCCGGAGCGGAGCGCGCGCTGGTCCAGGTCGTCGAGCGTGGCGCCGCGCACCAGCTCGCGCGTGCCGTCCAGGCTGACGCGGTAGAGCAGGCGTGGCGTCAGCTCGGACCCCATCGTCTCCACGGCGTAGGCGCTCTTGAGGCCCCGGTCGCGGGCCAGATCGAGCAGCTTGCGGTCGAGCTCGGTGTCGGCCAGACCTTCTTTGGCGGTGACTTTGAGTACTCCGATGGACGGCCGGGCAGGCCCGGCAACGCTGGCGCGGCCGTGGCCGTTCGAGCGGGGGAAGTCGCGGACCGGTTCGCGGCCCAGCAGGTAGTTTTCCAGGCGCCCGGCTTCTATGAGCTTCACCGTCTGCGCCGGGACGCCTTCGTCATCGACCGCGTAGGCGCCCAGCAGGCCGCGGCCGTTGAAGCTGGCGAGCAGCGGATCGTCGACCACATCGAGGAACTCCGGCAGGACGCGGGCATGCAGGCTGTTGGCGAAGGGGCCGTTGGTGCGAGCCTCGGTGCCGAGTTGCGGCCGGGTGGCGGTGACGGCGCCGCCAATGAGGGCGCGCATGGTATCGGCGCCGGCGTCGGCGCTGAGCAGCAGCGGGCCGTGGTACTCCTCTTCGACCAGCGGCGACTTGCGCAGGGCAGTCAGCGAGGCGAGGAGGCCGACGGTGTGGCGGGCGAAGTCGGCTTCGGCGTCGAGATCATCGAGCCGCGGGCTGGCCGAGGCGTAGGAGCGGTCGAGCCTCATGCCGTCTGCCGCCTGCGCGCCGACGCTGACGCTCTGCTGGTAGCTTGCGGCGGATTTGCGCAGGATGGCGCCTTCGCTGGTGACCAGCCAGGTGGTGATGACGCGCGCCGAAAAGCGGCCAAAGGAGTAACGCACGTCGTGCTGGGTGTCCTTCACGGCGGGGTCGGTGCGGTAGAGGCCGGAGGAGCGGGAGACGCGCGCGGTCCAGGCCGCCTCGTCCAGTTCCAGGCGCAGGGGCGCGGCCAGCCAGACAACCGGCGTCTCGTGGCTGAAATCGTCGGCCTGCGGAGGGGTCTGCACCTGCTTGAGCGCGGCCTGCTTCTGGGCGTAGGCTGCGAGCGCCGCCTTGTAGGCCTGGTCGGTGGCCATCCAGAGCGCGGAGCGGAGCGCGATGGGGTCGTCGTCGAGCGCGGCCAGCTCGATGGAGCCGTCGGCGCGGGCGCCCGAGCTGTCGGTTTTGTAGTCGCCCACGCGGACGGTGACGCGGGCCACGCGCTGATGCGAGCGCTGACTGCCCTGGCTGGAGCCGTAGGCGGCGCGGGTCTCGAAGTCTTCGACGTCTTCGACGCGGTACTGGAGAAAGAACGGCCGCGCGAAGCCCTGCAACTGGAGGTCGGCCTTGCTGCGGTCGAGCTCGGTGAGCATGGCGCGCAGGACCGGGTCTTTTTCGGCGTCGGCGCGGGTGGGGGCGGCGGCGCGCAGGGAGGGCAGGCCAAGGCAGGCCGCGGCCAGCGCGACGGCGGCAAAGATCGGAGATGGACGAATCGATTTCATTGCGCCTCTATTCCTCATTTGGCAGGGGCTCAACAGGGGGTGAGACATCCACGGGAGTTGAGCTCATTCCAATACCCGGAACCGCAGGGGCTAAAGCCCGTTCTTCTTACTTAGCTACTTGCGGCAGGACTAAAGTCGTGCCCTGACACATTTTTCGTGCCATTTGTCGGGTTTTTCGCAGCATCTAAACCCCGTTCTTCTTACGTAGCTACTTGCAGCACGACTGAAGTCGTGCCCTGACACATTCTCGTGCCATTTGTTGGGTTTTTCCGCAGCCTCTCAAGTCTTCCCTGTTACAGGGCCCTGCCGATTCTGCCTCTCGTTGCAGGGCCGGCGGCGGCTGACAACTGACACCCATTCATTGCTTTTCCGCCGGAATCGGCAGGATGGGCGGCCGGGCGGTTCCCTGCTGCTGCTTCTGGGTCTCCATCTCGCTGAGCAGCATGGCCGGAGCCACGGCGCTGACGGGAATGGAACCCGACTCGGCGCCGCACTCGCCGTTGAAGACCTCGCTCTTGTCGCCGGTGGCGAGAATGCGCTTCATGGCGGCCAGCGGCGTGCCCACGATGCTGACGCCGCGGACCAACTCGTCCGGGCGGCCATCGATGTAGACGCGGTAAACCACCAGCGGCATCACTTGGAAGGCCTGCGGCGAACTGCGCTGCGTGACGGCGAAGCCCGAGGAGATGTCCTCGAAATAAAGGCCGTAGGGCTTGCCCTGCTTCTTTGCCTCCTCGATCAGTTGTTTGCGCAGCTCGGCTTCCGACACGCTTTTGGTCGAGGTGACGATCAAGTTGCCCTGGCGGCCGGTGGGCATGCGGCCGGATTGCGCGCGGCCGTGGCCGTTCGACGAAGAGAAGCTGGCGATGGGCAGCCGCGACATCAGGAAGGTCTTGAGCACGCCGTCCTGGATGAGATCGACGCGGCGCGCCTTCTGGCCCTCGTCGTCGTAAGTGTAGTTGCCGCTGAGCCAGGTCTTGCCGAAGGTGGTCAGCGTGGGATCGTCGGCTACGGAGAGGAAGCCGGGCAGGACGGGCTTGCCGAGTTCCTTGGTGAAGGTCTGGCCTTCCTCGTCGCCGCGCTGGCGCTGGCCTTCGAGCCGGTGACCGAGCACCTCATGGAAGAAGACCGCGGCGGCGCGCCCGCTGAGGATTGCCGGCCCGTCGAAGGGCTCGGTGAGCGGCGCCTTGCGCAGGGCTTCGAGGCTCTGGCCGAGGCGGCGCACGGCGGTCTCCATCTCGGCCTCCGAAGGCAGGCCGTCCACGGTCTCGGCCTCGAAGGTTTCCACGCGGAACAGATCCATGCCGTCGTCGGCGCGGGTGACGGCCATGGCCACCACGCGCGCCTGCAGGTGCGAGGTGAGGACCTGTGAGCCCTCGGAGGAGACGTAGTAATCGGTCTCGTTCTGGAGGGTCAGCATGACCATGTTCTGGTAGACATCCGGGTACTCGCGGAAGAGGCGCGAGAGGCGGCGGACGCGCTGCTCCCAGGCGGCGCGGTCGAAGCGGATGGGCGGGGCCGGTTTGCCGACGGAGACCTGCGGCGCCTCATGGCTGAAGTCGGGCGAGGTGTCTTCTTCCTTGGCGCGCACCTCGGCCTCGGTCTTGACGCGCAGGTAGTTATCCAGCGCGTTGCCGTAGCCAGTATTGGTGGCCATCCAGAGGGAGCGGGCCAGCGCCTGGCGGTCGTCGGCAAGGGGCAGCGAGACACTGTTGACCGCCGAGCCGCGGTGGGTGCCGTGGGTGTTGTCGAGCTTGGGCTCGCCCAGCCGCACCTGGACATCGGCCTCGCGGACGCGGTTGGCGGCGCTGCCGACCAGGGCGCCGTACTGCGCCTGCACCACGGCAAACTCGGCATCGCTGACCGCGTAGCTGAGAAAGTAGGGCGGGAGCTGCTTTTCGTCGCCCTGGCGGCCGAGCGAGGTGAAGGCGCGATGCAGCTCCTGATTCATGGCGTCGAGCAGAACCGGCGTGGCCGGCTGCTGGGCCGCGAGCGGCGCCGCCAGAGGCAGGACCAGAAGCGCGGCAAACGCCCCGCAGCCAAAGCGACGGCCGGCACGGGGACGACGAGATTCTTCTGGCATAAGCGGTGACGATTCGGGTAAAAGCATCAGTAGCTTTAGATTGTCGCAGAGTGGCCGCCTGTCAAGGAACCGGCCCAAGAAACCGATCGAGGAGCCGCCCCATGTCCCGCGTCCGTCGTGCCCTGATGCTTCTGGCCGTGCTTCTGCCGCTTGCCGCGGCTGTGACCCCGTGCGTGGCGCAGCCCGCGACCTCAGAACCTGGCGCCCATCCGGAAACCAGCCAGCCGGCGCAGGCCTATAACCTGCCGCCGGAAAAGCTGGCCAAGGCCATCACGCTGAGCCATATCCGGACCGCGCTCGACATTGGCGGCTCGCTCTGGGGCATGGCCGTGCTGTGGTTTCTGGTGGCCACCGGCGCCGCCGCCGCGCTGAGCGCCTGGACCACGCGCTTGCTGCACCGCCGCTGGATGCAGGGACTGCTCTTCTTCGCCGCGTTCTTCGTGATTACCGCACTGGCCAGTCTACCGCTGGACGCAACCGGGCACTTTGTGAGCCTGCACTTCCAGATCAGCGTGCAGGGCTGGGCGAGCTGGCTCGGCGACGAGGCCAAGTCGCTGGCGATTTCGGTCGTCCTCGGCTCGCCGGTGCTGCTTTTCTTCAACTGGGTGGTGCGGGTCTCGCCGCGCCGCTACTGGATCTGGCTATGGGCGGTCTCGCTGCCGCTGATTCTGCTCGTGACCTTTGCCGAACCGCTGGTCATCGACCCGCTCTTCAACAAATTCGAGCCGCTCTCCGACCACCACGCCGCGCTGGTGGGGAAGCTGGAAACGGTGGTGGCGCGCACCGGCAACTACATCCCGCCCGAGCGCATGTTCCTGATGAAGGCCAGCGAGAAGTCGAACGGCCTGAACGCTTATGTGACTGGCATCGGGGCCAGCAAGCGCTACGTGATGTGGGACACGGCCACCGACCGGCTGCCCGACGACGAGGTGCTCTTCATCTTCGGCCACGAGAGCGGCCACTACGTGCTGCACCACATTCCCAAGATGCTCGGCGGCACGATTCTGGGGCTCTTCTTTGTATTCTGGGCCTGCGCCCGCTTTTCGGAGTGGCTGGTGCGGCGCAACGGGCTGCGCTGGCAGGCGCAGACGCTGGCCAGCCACCCGGGCTTCCTGGTGCTGCTCTTCGCGCTCTCGGTGGCCGGGTTCGTGCTGCAGCCGGCCTCGAACACCTTCAGCCGGTACTTCGAGCACGAGGCCGACGTCTACGGGCAGGAGGCGATTCACTCGATCGTCGCCGACCCGCAGCGGACCGCCGTCTCCGCCTACAACCACCTGGGCGAGGCCTGGCTGGAAGACCCCAACCCAAGCGCGTTCATCGAGTTCTGGGAGTTCAATCACCCCAGCGTGCAGAGCCGCGCCAACTTTGCCGCCCACTACGGTCCCTGGGCCAACGGCGGACACGGCCGGTTCTTTGACAAGTAGCCTCGCAGGATGGAACCGCAGAAGGGCTCCGTGGCGTCTAATGGTTACTGGGGCCATCGCCTCGGCGAGGAATTGTCATGTACGTCAGGAAACCTGGCATCGCCGTCTTAGTGTTTCTGCTGCTCATGCTGCCCGCCGCCTGCCGTCGCCAATCTGGGATTACGGCGAGCGCCGAGTCGGCCGCCATCGAACAACTGCGCACCCTCAACGCCGCCCAGACCTCGTTCCAGCAGAGCAATGGCCACTACGCCTGCACCCTGACCGAACTGGGCACCCAGGCGGGACTGGTCGACAAAGAGACGCTCTCCGGACAGCGGGACGGCTACGCCATCAACCTGCACTGCGCGCAGAAGAACGGCCGCTCGACCTACCAGATCTGGGCCAGCCCGGCCGACGCGGCCCTGGCCGGCGCGGGCTTCTACTGCATCGACCAGAGCGGCCTCCTGCGCCGCACCAACCGCCGCCTGGACGACTGCGCCGCCGCCAGGCCCCTCGAGTAGCCTCCGCGGGAAGTCAGAGGGCTACCCGGCAAGAGAGCGGGCAGGCCTATTCCGCTGTTGTTGGATCGATCACCGAGCGAACCTGCGACACCCGGTTGGCGGGGAATCCTCCCTGCTGGGCATGCTGGCGCACGGTTTCTTCATCGGGCGCAATGTAAATGCAGTACACCTTGTCATCGGTGACAAAGCTCTGAACCCATTGAATCTGGGGACCCATCTGGCGCAGAACGCCACACGACGTTTGCGAGATTGCCTGCAATTGCCCGGCCGACAGCTTGCCGGCGCCTGGAATTTCTCTCTCGATGACGAACCTTGGCATGGTAAAGACCTCCCTTTCCTGATGCCACGCACGCCATCCTACAGCATTTGGGGCGCCGCAGGCTAAGTTCGGGCCCGCGGCGCCGGCAGCGCCGCTCGCTCCAGGGCCAGCTTGTCACTGCGAGCGACCGCCAGCCGGCCCCTCCCGTGCGGCCTTTACAATTTCCCCATGCAATTCCTCTCAGTTTCCCGCCGACGCACCGATGCGTTTCCGCCCGAAGCCTTTACTCCTGAACTGGTTGCCCGCGAGAGCCAGCGCGTTCGCGCGCTCTACGCCTCGGGAATCCTGCGCCAGATCTGGCGCCGCGCCGACCTGCCCGGCGCGGCCATCCTCTGGGAGGCGGCGAGCGAGGCCGAAGTCCGCTCCGCCCTCGCGAGCCTGCCCATCGCGGCTGCGGGGATGCTCGAAATCGTGCTCCTTGTGCCGCTTGCGCCCTACCCCGGCTTCGGACCCGCCCAGTAGCGCAGCCCGGGTTTTCATCCCATGCAGCGGCTGGTTTCCCCGCCGGAGCGTCAAGTCGTACACTAAGCTGTCATTGCCACGGAGGAAGTCGATCGCCATGTCTTATCCCACGCAGTACCGCTACAGCCGCGAACACGAGTGGATTTCGGTCGAGGGCGCCATCGGCGCCGTCGGCATCACTGACTACGCCCAGAACTCGCTCGGCGACATTGTGTACGTCGATATGCCCAAGGTGGGCGACCCGGTCAAGGCCGGCGAAGTCTTCGGCTCGGTGGAGAGCGTGAAGGCCGTCAGCGACCTCTACTCGCCCGTCACAGGCACGGTGACCGCCATCAACGAAGAGCTGAAGGTGGCTCCCGACAAGATCAACGCCGATCCGCACGGCGCCTGGATCATCCAGGTGGAACTGGCCGACGCGACGGAACTGGACAAACTGCTCGACGTGGCGGCGTACGAGGCCCTGGTGGCGGAAGAGAGCTAAGAAGCAGCTAACAGCTTTTAGCTGTTAGCTATTAGCTTTTCCGAGCCGGCCCCAGCGCCATCGATCCGTAATCGGAATTCCTCCCGGCAGGCCGCGAACCGGCCTGCAAGACCTGCTTCCGGCCACAAGCCGGAAGCCAGGAGTTAGAAACTGAAATGCGCTACCTTCCGAAGTCCCCCGCAGAACGCGAACAGATGTTGGCCGCCATCGGCGCGGCCTCCATCGACGAGTTATTCTCGGTTATCCCGGCCGCACACCGGCTGGACCGCGACCTGGCCGTTCCGCGTCAGCAGGCCGAGAGCGAGATCATCGAGTACTTTCTCGCCGCCGGCAAGAAGAACTCGACAAGTTATGCCAGCTTTCTCGGCGCCGGCGCCTACCGCCATTACCGGCCGGTGATCATCGACTCCTTGGTGCAGCGCGGCGAGTTTCTGACGAGTTATACGCCCTACCAGCCCGAAATCACCCAGGGCACGCTGCAGGCTATCTTCGAGTTTCAGACGATGATCGCCGAGCTGACTGGCATGGACCTGGCCAACGCCAGCATGTACGACGGCTCAACCGGCGCGGCCGAGGCGGTGATGATGGCCGTGCGCATTACGGGCCGCCACAAGGCCGTTGTGGCGCGGACGGTGCATCCGGAGTACCGCGAGGTGCTGGCGACTTATGCCAGGCACCAGGAGATCCCGACGGCCGAGGTTGCATACGACCGCGAGACGGGGCGCGTGGACCTGAAGGCGCTGGATGCGGCGGTGACGGACGAGACCGCGTGTGTGCTGGTGCAGAGCCCGAATTTCTTCGGCGTCATCGAGGACATTCCGGCCATTGCTGAGATTGCACACAGCAAGGGCGCGCTGCTGGTTGTTTCGATCGCCGAGGCCGTCTCGCTCGGCATCGTGCGACCGCCGCTCGAGGCTGACATTGTCTCGATGGAGGCGCAGTCCTTCGGCGTGGCATTGAGTTACGGCGGACCTTTCTGCGGCGTGATCGCGACGAAAGAGAAGTACGTGCGCCAGATGCCGGGACGGCTCGCCGGCCAGACCGTCGACCGCAACGGCAACCGCGGCTTTGTGCTGACGCTCTCCACGCGCGAGCAGCACATCCGCCGCGAGAAGGCCACCTCGAACATCTGCACCAATCAAGCGCTGGTGGCGCTGATGGCGACGATCTTTCTGGCGGTCTACGGCAAGGAAGGCATTCGCGAGCTGGCCGAGCAGAACCTGGCCAAGGCGAGTTATGCGGCGAAGACTCTGGCCGCGCAGCCCGGCGTCACGCAGTTATTCACCGGCGCGCAGCACTTCCACGAGTTCGTGCTGAAGACCGAAGAGGCGCCGGCCGAGTGGAATAAGCGGCTGATGGACGCGATGATTGTGGGCGGCGTGGAGCTGAGCCGCTGGTATCCGGAGCTCGAAAACGCGACGCTCTGGTGCGCGACGGAAGTTGTCACGCGGGAGAACATTGACACGGCGGCGCAGGTACTTGCGCAGGGATGATCTTTCTGAGGTAAAGGTACTGGCGCGTTGTGCTTGCTCATTCGTCCTTGACCGCAAAAATGGCTTGATCTTGATCGGAACAGGCTTTGTAACAGGGCACGACTTTAGTCGTGCCGCAACCGGGTGCCTGAGGGGAGGGGCTTTAGCCCCCAAAAGGTGACAGCGAAGCGAGGAGTCGGCCGGATGTTCGGAAAAGAAAGCCCGCCGATGACGGACGCGGAATGCGAGCGATGAGAAGAGACTCGGAGACGCGGCGAATGGAGGTATGTTCTCCACCGTGCACTTTTTCTCGCGGCAATCGCACTCGCCATGGACGCCTATCGCGGCGCATATGTGAAGCACCTTCCGTTGGCAGAGCTGCTTCTTAAATCGATAGGGCCCGCCTCTACTGGCTTCATTACCGGGTTGGTGGAAGGGTCCTGGGAGTGGGGCTCAAAAGAGAAGCGGTACTCGCGCGCCAGGAACCAACAAGTCTCATTGAACACAACGAACTCGAATCAGCTTGAAAGCTCGCAGCGAGGAACATTGAATGGCAATCCCTACTGAAGTCGCCAGCATCAAGAAAGTCCGTCAGCATCCGACCCAAAACGAAGCCCTGCTCTTTGAAAAGTCCTCGCCGGGCAAGAAGGGATACAAGCTCCGGCCGCTGGACGTGCCCGCGGTAGACGCGCAGGCGCTGCTGGGCGAGGCGTATCGCACCGAGGCCGCGGCGCTGCCCGAGCTGAGCGAAATCGAGATCGTGCGCCATTTCACGCGCCTCTCAACCTGGAACTACGCCATCGATCTCGGCATGTATCCGCTGGGCTCGTGCACCATGAAGTACAACCCCCGGGTGAACGAGTGGGTGGCGCGGATCGAGGGGCTGGCGGAGGCGCATCCCTACCGGCCGGACTCGCTGGCGCAGGGCATCCTCGAGGTGATCGACCTGTTGCAGGAGTGCCTGAAGGAGATCACCGGGATGGACGCGATCACGCTGCAGCCGGCGGCCGGCGCCCACGGCGAAATGACCGGGATCATGCTGGTGCGGGCGTGGCACGAGTCCCAGGGCAATGCGCGCCGGAAGGTCCTCATCCCGGACTCGGCGCACGGGACCAACCCGGCGACGGCGGCGGTCTGCGGCTACACGGTGGAGAACCTGAAGTCGAACGCCGAGGGCGGCATCGACCTCGATGCGTTGCGGGCGCAGGTGACTGAAGAGACCGCGGCGCTGATGCTGACCAATCCGTCGACCATCGGCGTCTTCGAGAGCCAGATCGCGGAGATTGCCGAGATTCTGCACGCCAAGGGCGCGCTGCTTTACATGGACGGCGCCAACATGAACGCGCTCGTCGGCAAAGCCCGGCCGGGCGACTTCGGCGTGGACGTGATGCACCTGAACCTGCACAAGACCTTCTCGACGCCGCACGGCGGCGGCGGGCCGGGCTCGGGACCGGTGGCGTGCAAGGCGTTTCTGGAGCCGTTTTTGCCCTTGCCGGTGCTCAAGAAGACAGGGACTAAGGGACAAGGGACTGAGGGACTGGGGACCCTGACCTGGGATTACGACCGGCCGCAGTCGGTGGGGCGCGTGCGGGCGTTCTACGGCAATGTGGGCATGTTCATCCGGGCGCTGGCGTACATTCTGGCCAACGGGCCGGACGGGCTGCGCCAGACGACCGAGGACGCGGTGCTCAACGCCAACTACATCCGCCGCAAGCTCGAGGACCTCTACGAACTGCCCTACAAGACGGCGTCGATGCACGAGGTGGTCTTCAGCGACAAGCGGCAGGCGGCCAGGGGTGTGAAGACCGGCGACATCGCCAAGCGGCTGATCGATTACGGCTTCCATCCCTACACGGTGAGCTTCCCGATGATCGTGCACGGGGCGCTGATGATCGAGCCCACCGAGAGCGAGTCGCTGGAGGAGCTGGATCTCTTCATCGAGGCCATGCGCTCGATTGCCCGCGAGGTGGAGGAGACGCCGGAGCTGGTCAAGAGCGCTCCGCACTCGACGCGGGTCTCGCGGCTGGACGAGGTGCAGGCCGCGCGCAAGCCGGTTTTGCGGTGGAGGGCTGGCGAGTAGCCGGTTCGGATTCCTTGCCGGATTGCGCGCCGGATGGTGAGAGTCCCTTGCAAAGTCAGGGAGAGAAAGGCTCGGGCGGGTCCGCCCGGGCCTTTTTTGGTCCGCGAACTGGAAAACCCGCTGGGATGCGGCGGCCAACTGAGACCGGATTCCTGGCTTGCGGAGGAAAAGGCCGGCCGGTCCTCGAAGTTCTGAGCGCTCCGCTGGCCCGGTAGCGGCCAACACTTGCACAGTTGCTCAATCTCGATATAATTGCCGGCGGTTTGGGGGCGCGCTGGCAAGTGCCGCGTATTTTTGCCCCGATTGCGGTAGATGTGCAAACGGGGAATACGGCGGCCGGTGCGGCTCCTGCGAGTTGAAGGGAGCAGAGCATGACTGCAACAAGTGTCCACTATGAATTGCCGCTGGCCCGGCGCATGGCGCGCCTGGGGACCGAGACCGCCTTCGAGGTGTTGAGCAAGGCGCGCGCGCTGGAGCGGCAGGGGAAGAGCATCGTTCACCTGGAGATTGGCGAGCCGGACTTCGATACGCCGCCGAACGTCGTGGAGGCAGCCGTAACGGCGCTGCGCGGCGGCTGGACGCACTACGGCCCCTCGAACGGATTGCCGGAACTGCGCGAGGAGATTGCGGCTTATGTGAGCCGCACCCGCGGGGTCGAGGTCAAGCCTGAGGAAGTGGTGGTGGTGCCCGGCGGCAAGCCGATCATGTTCTACGCCATCCTGGCGCTGGTGGACGAGGGCGACGAGGTGATCTACCCCAACCCCGGCTTCCCCATCTACGAATCGATGATCAACTACGCCGGCGGAGTGGCGGTGCCTGTGCCGCTGCGCGAGGAACGCGCCTTCGCCATGGACGTGGACGACCTGGAGCGGCTGCTGAGCCCGAGCACCAAGCTGATCATCCTGAACTCGCCGCAGAACCCGACCGGCGGCGTGCTGAGCCGGCGGGATATCGAGCGCGCGGCCGAGGTGATCGGCGACCGCAACGTGATGATCCTCTCCGACGAGATCTACAGCCGGCTGCAATTCGAGGGCGAACCGTTCTCGATCATGAGCGTGCCGGGGATGCAGGAGCGGACGATCCTGCTGGACGGCTTCTCGAAGACCTACGCGATGACGGGATGGCGGATGGGCTACGGCGTGATGCGCGCCGACCTGGCGGCGCAGATCACGCGGCTGATGACCAACTCGAACTCCTGCACGGCGAGCTTCACGCAGCGGGCGGGCATTGAGGCGCTGCGCGGCGACCAGGCGCCGGTGGAGACAATGCGCGCCGAGTTCGAGCGGCGGAGCCGGTTCTTTGTGGACGGGCTGAACCGCATCAAGGGCTTCCGCTGCCTGATGCCCAAAGGCGCCTTCTACGTCTTCCCGAATATCGAGGGGACGGGCTGGCGGTCGAAGCCGCTGGCCGACGCGCTGCTGCAAGAGGCGGGCGTGGCGGCGCTCTCGGGGACGGCCTTCGGCGCCTACGGCGAGGGCTTCCTCAGGTTCAGCGTGGCCAACTCGATGGAAAACCTGAAGGAAGCGCTGGAGCGGATCGAGCGGTGGACGCGGGAGAGGCTGTGAGGGACGAGTGGCCAGTGATCAGTGGTCAGTGATCAGTGATCAGTGATCAGTGATCAGTGGCCAGTGATCGTTTCGCAGCTGCCTGCCGGGGAACAACTCGATCTGAGGCAGCTGCCTACCGGGGAAGAACCCGATCTGAGGCACGAAGATGTGTCAGGGCACGACTTTAGTCGTGCCGCACGATGCGGAAAAAGGAAGGATGGGCTTTAGCCCCTGCTGGCTCCGGACGGTTGCTGAGTTAGGCGGCCGGCGGAGCTGGCGGGACGCTGAAAGGTTGGTGCTTTCCCAGGTCTCAGAAGCGAGACCTGGGGCACCCTTCCTTTGTGGCAGACTGACAAAGGACAACCGCAAATCCTTTGACTTCGCTGCCCCGCTCAGGATGACGCCTTTGTTTCGCAGATGGGTTTGTTGGAATAACGAGCGCGCGCGGATGGGCGCGGAGGAGAAGAGGGAGACGGCGATGGCGCTGAGGGATTCGAAGACGGGAGCGGTGCGCAAGGCATATACGGTGGAGGAGTTGAAGGACGCGGCGCAACTGATGCGCGGCTATAACCTGGTGGCGCTGAACGCGGCCGGCTCGGGGCACGCCGGAGGCACCCTGTCGATCATGGACCTGACCGCGGCGCTGTACCTGCACGCGGCGGAGCACGATCCGGAGAACCCGAACTGGGCGGAGCGCGACCGCATCCTCTGGTCGGCCGGGCACAAGGCGCCGGCGCTCTACGTGGGCCTGGGCATGGCGGGCTTCTGCCGGCTCGAGGACATCGTGCTGCTGCGCAAGCTCAGCTCGGCCTTCCAGGGGCATCCGCACTGGCTGAAGCTGCCGGGCGTCGAGGTCTCCAGCGGCTCGCTCGGCCAGGGGCTGAGCATCGCCGTGGGCATGGGGCTCAGCGCGCGGCTCAACAAGCAGACGCACAAGATCTTCTGTCTGATGGGCGACGGCGAGCAGCAGGAGGGCCAGGTGTGGGAGGCGGCGATGGAGGCCGGTCACTACAAGCTGGATAACATCATTGCGCTCATCGACGTGAACCGGCTGCAGATCGACGGCTGGGTGAAGGACGTGATGGAGGTGCAGCCACTGGCCGAGAAATACGCGGCCTTCGGCTGGGAGGTGCTGCACATCGACGGCCACGACATGCAACAGATTGTCGACGCCATCGCGAAGGCGCGCACGGTGAAAGGCAAGCCCGTCGTGATCCTTGCCGACACGGTGAAGGGCAAGGGCGTGAGCTTCATGGAGAACCAGGCCGGCTGGCACGGCAAGGTGCCCAACCGCAAGGAACTGGATGCCGCGCTGGCCGAGATGGGCCTGACCGAGCGGATTCCCGTGGATGCGCTGCTGGCTCATGCCCGCGCGTACCAGGCCACGATGGACGCGAAGCTCGCCGCGAAGATGCCGCGCTTCAGCCGCGATTACTGGTGGAACTTGGGCGAGACGATGAAGGTGAAGATGGACCCGACGCGGATGGGCTTCGGGCAGTCGCTGGCCGCCAACGGCGACGACGAGCGGGTGGTCTGCCTGGGGCTGGACATCTCGGGCTCGATCACCATCAGCGGCTTCTACGCGGGCAAGCCGGAGCGGGCGCCGCGGTGGATCTCGATGGGCATCGCCGAGCAGTCGGCCACGGCGGCGGCGGCGGGCATGGCGCGCGAGGGCAAGCTGCCGGTGCTGGGCTCCTACGCCACCTTCTCGGCCGCGCGCAACCTGGACCAGTTGCGGGTCTCGGTCTGCTACGGCAACTTCAACGTGCTGGTGGCCGGCGCGCATGGAGGCGTTTCGGTGGGTCCGGACGGCGCCACGCACCAGGCGCTCGAGGACCTCTTCGCCATGCAGGGTCTGCCCAACATGGTGGTGGAGGTTCCGGCCGATAGCGTGGAGACGCGCAAGGCCACCGACTACCTGCTGCTCCAGCACAAGGGGCCCAAGTACATCCGTTTTGCGCGCGAGGCCACGCCGGTCATCAGCGACGCGGCCACGCCGTGGGTCTTCGGCAAGGCGAACGTGATCCGGCTGCGCCGGGAGGGCGCGGATTTCTCGGCGGCCTTCGAGACCAAGCTGGCCAGCGAGTACGCCGACGAGCACGAGGACCTGACGGTGATTGCCTGCGGGCCGATGGTGCCGGAGGCGATGCGCGCGGCGTGGATTCTGAAAGCCGAGCGGGGCTGGGAGACGCGCGTCGTCAACCTGCACACGCTCAAGCCGATCGACGCCGAGGCCGTGATCCGCGCGGCGCGCGAGACCGGCGTGGTGATCACCGCCGAGGAGCACCAGATCGGCGCGCTGGCATGGCGCGTGAGCGGCCTGCTGACCGAGAGCAAGGAACTCTACGGTCTGCCGCTGATTACAGGGGCCATCGGCGTGAAGGACCGCTTCGGCGACTCGGGCTCGCCGTGGGAGCTGGTGAAGGAGTTCGAAGTCTCGGCCGAACACATCGCGCAGAAGGCCTGCGAACTGATGGAGATCAAGAGGCGGTAGCGAGCGCCGCGCCGTACCATGATGAAACGGGGAGGGCGCCGCGGGCGGCGGCAGCCGCAGTGGTGCGCCCTCCCCGCTTTTCTTCATGACGATGCCGCGGATTCTGCTTTTTCTTGCATTGATGTTGACCCGCACGGCTGCGCAGACGGACAGCGTGCAGGCGAAGTTGCCCGACCTGAAGACGACCGAGGCGCTGGGCGCCGGGCTCTTTGCCGATACGGCCTCGACGGGCATGGTGCTCGTCGTGGTGCGCGGCAACGAAGTCTACTTCCACGGTTACGGCGAGACGGCACCGGGCTCGCACACCGCGCCCACGGCCCAGTCGATGGTGCGGCTTTGCTCGCTGACCAAGATCTTCACCACGGACCTGCTGAGCCGTCTGGCGGCCGAGAAGACCCTGGCGCTGGACGATCCGCTGGCCAAGTACGCCCCGCCGCGCGCCGTGGTGCCGCAGCGCGAAAAGCCCATCACGCTGGTCGACCTGGCCACGCACACCGCGGGCCTGGCGCGCGAGCTGGGCACGCCGCCCAGAGGCACGCCCCACTTTACCTATCCGGATGCGAAGACGCGCTGGCGCTGGCTGGCCAGCCAACAACTGAAGAGCGTGCCGGGCACCGAGGCGCTCTACTCGAACGTGGGCTACGACCTGCTGGGCGACGCGCTGGCCCGCGCCGCCCGCAAGCCGCTGCCGGACCTGCTGCTGGAGCGCACGCTGAACCCGCTCAAGATGTGGCAGACCACCTATTACCCCACTCCGGAGCAATGCGCGCGGCTGATGACCAGCGCCCACGACGACGGCGCCTGCACGCCGGCCTACCAGACGGCCGGCTCGGGCGGCCTCTACTCGACCGCGGCCGACATGACCACCTGGCTCAAGTACCTGCTGGGAACCGGCGCGCCGCAGCTCCCCGCGCAGGACGCGGCGGCGCAGGCGGTGGTGCTGGACCCGGCGCGGCTGAAAAAGGAGTTCGGCCTCGACCACGCCGGCGCGCCCACGGGCATCGGCCTGGGCTGGATGCACCTGGGCCAACCGGGCGACGCCGCGCACATCATCGAAAAGACGGGCGGCGGCGCGGGCTTCTCCACCTACATCGCGCTCCTGCCCGCCCGCCACGCAGGCCTCTTCGTCGCCGTCACCGACGGTCCCATCGGCTGGCAGAAGAACCTCTTCAAAGAGGCGAACAACGCGCTGCTGGCGTTGAACAGCCTGCCGCCGCTACCGGAGGAACCCTCCCACCCGGTGCACCGGGCGGCGCACAAGGCCAGACAAAAGCCCGGGGCAAAGGCAGCGCGGAAGGCGACGCCGAAGACGAGACAGAAGGCCGCGCCTAGACGCAGGAAGTAAGTACCCTCCGGCAGAGTCGGAGGCTTCAGGATCAGTGGCCCTTCGAAGGGGTCTGCGCCGGAGCGCTCCATGCCGGCGGAAGCCACCCGCCGCCCACAAAGGCCACTCACCTCGCGCCGTAGGCGCAGCGTTGGTTAGCCC
>JBAVMZ010000581.1:0-1723 GCA_049690595.1 Occallatibacter sp.
GCTGCACCCCGGTCCAGATCGCGGGAACGGATGTTGCCCCTGCCGATCAGCAAACCTGGACCCTCCCGGCCGGGACCTACAGTTGGGAGGAAGACTTCGCCAACCCCACGCCGACCACCGGCTGGGCGCTGCAGAGCATCTCCTGCCTGCCCGCCGGCAGCGCCACGGTCGATCTGCCCAACCGGGCTTTCACCGCGAATCTGACCGCCGGCCAGCACATCACCTGCACCTACACCAACAAGCAGCAGACCGGCCAGATCACCATCGTCAAAGCGGCCAAGCCGGCATCCAGCCAGAATTTCAGCTTCTATGCCTTCGGCCCCAACAGCGGCTGCTGCACCCCGGTCCAGATCGCGGGAACGGATGTTGCTCCTGCCGATAAGCACACCTGGACCCTCCCGGCCGGAACCTACAGTTGGAAGGAAGACTTCTACAACCCCACGCCGACCCCTGGGTGGACGCTGGACAGCATCTCCTGCACCCCGGCCGGCAGCGCCACGGTGGACATGTCAAGCCTGTCGTTTACCGCGACGCTTGCCGCCAACCAGAGCATTACCTGCACCTTCACAAACAGGAAAATGTGAACCTCTGCCTGTACCGGCTTTCCCCTCGCCGGCGACGTCAACATCTACGACCCCACGCAGCCCTTCGGCGCGCAGAAGGTCGACATCTTCTCCGGCGGCACGGTCACCTTCCACAGCGTCAAATCCGGCGTGCCCTGGACAATTCAGGAGGTCAGCGGGCCGGCCGCCTTCGGGCCCATCCCGCTGACCACCAGCCCCTCCACCGGGTCCACCGGCCCGCTCAACACCGCCGGCGGTTATGAGTGCAAGATCAACGGCACGAACCCCATCCTCGTTCACGGATATATCACCGTCCATCCGTGAGCGATGACTCCCACCGGGCGCCGGGCCGGCCGGCTTCCCACCAGCAGACACAGGGCGGCAGGCCGTTCAGATTCCGGCCTGCCGCCCTCGAGTTTTGTTTGCCGATCTTGCGCGGCTTACCGCGTTGCCGTCGCCGCGAACTTCTTGACCATGGCCAGCAGAAGCTTGCGGTCGCTCTCGTTGAGGTTGGAGGAGTAGCGGCGGATCTGGGTGAGGAAGCGGAGTTCGTCGTCGGAGAGCTTTTGCAGGTTGGACTGGTGGGAGAGCGAGTCGTCGGCGAAGAACTGCGAGATGGGCAGGTCGAGCGCGTGGGCGATCTTGGAGAGAGTGTCGAGTGAGGGGATGGTGTGGCCGTTCTCGACGCGCGAGAGGTAGCAGCGGAGCAGGCCGGTCTTCTTTTCGATGTCGCCCTGGGAGAGGCCCTTTTGCAGGCGATGTGCGCGGATGGTGGTTCCGATGTTCATCAGGAGATCCTGTCCGGTTGCCGCGCCGGTTTACTCGGGCGGTAGCAATCAGGAGATTATTGACATAATAGTTAACATGGATCGCGGTGGAATGCAAGGGACGGCGTTCCGGTTTGCGGACCGGGTAACGTTGCTTGTGCCTGCCGCGGGCCGGGCCGGAGGTTTGTATTCACTTCGGGAGAGCATCTTGCGAGATTGCCTGCTGGCGGTAGATTGTGTCAGGGCACGACTTTAGTCGTGCCGCGGATAGCCAATCCAGATTCCGACTTTAGCCGCTGCGGAATTGCAAATCGCTGAAAACAAGAGAACCCAGGGGCTAAAGCCCAACATGTCTTTGTTGCTCCTTCGGCACGACTAAAGTCGTGCCCTGAC
>JBAVMZ010000582.1:0-13367 GCA_049690595.1 Occallatibacter sp.
ATCTATTACATGATAGTGTCCAGCAAATTCGCCGATGATTTCGAGGACACGATTGCATCAATCAAAATGGAAACGGATATCAGTGAAGTTGTTCTCCTTGAGGCTGAGGCGCTGGTTGCGGTTGTCGAGGCAAAGCTTCGGGCGCCTCTTCAGCTAACATTGGCAAGCGACGGAATTCAGCGACTCTTCACGCAAAGCGGCCGGCTTACAGCCGAGGCAGTTCGGGAGTTTCTCGCCTAGCCGGGCATGGACAGAGCTCAGAACGTCAGGAGATGCCCTACTGGCGGGTGGCCCCGATTCCGGTAGTCTTACCCAACTATGACGAGGGTGCCCCCGGTCCCTCGCAGTTGGGGACCGGGGAGGGCACGGACCGTTTCTACCGAAGCGATTACTTCTTGGCGGTCCGGTTGCCATAGCTTGCCTTCACGAACTCGTGGAAGAGCGGGTGCGGCTCCAGGGGCTTGGACTTGAACTCGGGGTGGAACTGGCAGCCGAGGAAGAACGGGTGGCCGGGGAGTTCGACGATCTCGACATAGGTTGAGTCGGGTGTGGTGCCGGAGATGCGGAGGCCCTTCGAGGTAAGCACTTGTTCGAACTCGCGGTTGAATTCGTAGCGATGGCGGTGGCGTTCGCTGATCTCGGTGGCGCCGCTGTAGGCCCGCGAGGCCAGCGAGCCGGGCTGGAGCACGCAGGTCCAGGCGCCCAGGCGCATGGTGCCGCCCATCTCTTCGACGCCGATCAACTCGCGCAGCTTGTAGATGACGCGGTAGGGGGTGGCGGGGTCGAACTCGCCGGAATTGGCCCGGGCGAGGCCGCAGACGTTGCGCGCAAACTCGACGCAGGCGGTCTGCATGCCCAGGCAGATGCCGAAGTAAGGCACCTGCTTTTCGCGCGCGTAGCGGATGGCGTTCAGCATCCCCTCGATGCCGCGCTTGCCGAAGCCGCCGGGGACCAGGATGCCGTCGTAGCCGGCTAACTTCTCCTCGTAACTCCTGTCCTCAGGAGTCTTCGATTCCAGATGCTCGGCCTCGATCCACTCGACCTTGAGTTTCAGGTTCTCGGCGATGGCGCCGTGGGTCAGTGCTTCCTTGAGCGACTTGTAACTATCCTCGTACTCGACATATTTGCCGACGATGGCGATGGTGACTTCGTCCTTCGGATTCTGGCAGCGGTGGACGAGTTCCTTCCAGCGGGTGAGGTCAGCCTCCGGGGCGTCGATGTGCAGGTATTTGAGGATGAGCGAGTCGACGCCTTCCTTGGCGAAACCGAGGGGCACCTCGTAGATGTTGGGCACGGTCTCCGCGGCGATGACGGCGCGCTCTTCCACGTTGCAGAAGGTGGCGATCTTCTGCTTCATCTCGACGGGCAGTTCGCGGTCGCAGCGGCAGACGAGCACGTCGGCCTGGATGCCGATGGACAGTAACTCCTTGACCGAGTGCTGGGTGGGTTTGGTCTTCAGTTCCTGGGCCGCGACGATGAAGGGAACCAGCGTGAGATGGACAAAGACGGTGTTTTCGCGGCCCAGTTCCTGGCGCATCTGGCGGATGGCTTCGAGGAACGGGAGGGATTCGATGTCGCCGACGGTACCGCCGATCTCGATCAGGTTGACGTCGGCGCCTTTGGCGGCCACCTTGCGCATGGCGGCTTTGATCTCGTTGGTGACGTGGGGGATGACTTGGACGGTCTTGCCGAGGTAGTCGCCGCGGCGTTCCTTGAGGATGATCTGTTCGTAGATGCGGCCGGTGGTGAGGTTGTTGTCGCGCGTCAGGGGCGCGTGGGTGAAGCGCTCGTAGTGGCCCAGGTCGAGGTCGGTCTCCGCGCCGTCGTCGGTGACGAAGACCTCGCCGTGCTGGAAGGGAGACATGGTGCCGGGATCGACATTCAGGTAGGGATCGAACTTCATCATGTTGACGCTCAAGCCGCGGCTCTCAAGCAGGCAGCCAATGGAGGCTGCGGCGAGACCTTTGCCGAGGCTGGAGACAACTCCGCCTGTCACAAAGACATACTTTGCCGACATCGATGCGTCCTCGTTCTTTAGTTGTTGGGATTGGCTGTACCAGGTGGGCACAATCAAGTATGACAGAAGATGGGCGAGCGGGGAAACGGAAAAATCCCACTCCGTGAAGCCGCGCTCAGCAAACCAAGTCGTTTCATTCACTTGCTGAGTTGCACGCCGGGAGGTCCGTGACGTCGGTACGGGGAACGGACGGCGAGACCAGGGAAAAGCCACCCTGAGCCTCCTGGAGAGCACTTGGGTGAGCGAGAGAGCAAGCGCGGGCGGGGACGCCCGCACTACAGCCGGCCAGGAGGCCAGCGCTACAGCCCGCTTCATGCGCAGCAGGGTCGGAAACGCCGGTGGGGGACTGTTACAGGGCGGCAACAGCCTTGCCGCGCCCCTTGCCGGATTCGCTGGCGCAGCCTACGATTCGGGTGAAAAGGAAGCTCGCGATGACCTCTCAACCAATCCCGCGCCGCAGACTGGGTCTGGCCGGCCCCGAGGTCTCCGCCATCGGCCTGGGCTGCATGGGCATGTGCGGAATCTACGGAGCCGCGGACGAAAACGAGAGCCTGGCCACCATCCACGCCGCCATTGACGCCGGCGTCAACCTGCTGGATACAGGCGACTTCTACGGCATGGGCCACAACGAGATGCTGCTGGGCACGGCGCTGAAGTTCTACCGCGACGACGTGGTGCTTAGCGTCAAGTTCGGGGCGCAGCGCGGGCCGGACGGCGCGTGGCTGGGCTACGACGCGCGGCCGGCGGCGGTGAAGACCTGGCTCGCCTACTCGCTGAAGCGGCTCGGCACCGACTACATCGATATCTACCGGCCGGCGCGGCTCGATCCGCAGGTGCCCATCGAGGAGACCGTCGGCGCCATCGCGGAGATGGTCAAGGCGGGGTATGTGCGCCACATCGGGCTGAGCGAAGTGGGTCCGGAGACGATCCGCCGCGCCGCCGCCGTGCACCCGATTGTGGACCTGCAGATCGAGTACGCGCTGGTCAGCCGCGGGCCGGAGGCGAAGATCTTCCCCGTTCTGCGCGAGCTGGGCATCGGCGCCACCACCTACGGCACGCTCTCGCGCGGTCTGCTCTCCGGCTCGCAGCCGGCTGAGAAGGGCGACTACCGCCGCTTTCTGCCGCGCTTCCTCGACGGCAACCGCGAGCAGAACGACGCGCTGGCGGCGCGGCTGGGCGAGATGGCCCGGGCAAAGGGCGTGACCCAGGCGCAGCTTGCGATTGCCTGGGCGCTGGCGAAGGTGGAGTTCGTGGTGCCGGTCGTCGGCGCGCGGACCCGCGCGCAACTGGCCGAGAGCCTGGGCGCGCTCAATATCGCGCTCACGGCTGAGGAGATTGCCGCCCTGGAAGCGGCCGTTCCGGCCGAAGCCGTGGCGGGGACCCGCTACGACGCCAGCCAGATGCGCGTGCTGGACAGCGAGAGATGAGGCGCGTTGGGATACAATCCCGGCAAAGGAGCCTCTGAACAGGCGGCGGATTTGGGAAAACCACCCCTCAGGGTCTAAAGCCCCAAGTCCTTTTGCGAGGCTTCACGTACGGGCTGAAGCCCGTACCCTCAATGCAGCAGTTTTTCAGAGGATCCCAGAGAGGGGCGGATGCGCGACACGGTTCTGGTCACGGGCGGGGCCGGCTTCATCGGATCGAACTTCATCCTGAAATGGATGCGGCACGCAGGCTCGTCCGTGGTCAATCTCGACCTTATGACCTATGCCGGCAACCCGGCGAATCTGGCCGCGCTTGCCGGCAGCGGCCGCTATCTTCTTGTCGAGGGGGACATCGGCGACGGCGCCCTGGTGGCGCGACTGCTCGACGAGCACCATCCGCGCGCCATCGTTCATTTTGCCGCCGAAAGCCACGTGGACCGCTCGATTGCCGGGCCGGCGGCCTTCATCCGCACCAATGTGCAGGGAACCTTCGAGTTACTGGAAGCCGCGCGGATTTATTGGTCGGAGCTGGGAGACGAAGATAGAGAGGCCTTCCGCTTTCTGCATGTCTCCACCGACGAAGTCTACGGCTCGCTTGCGCCCGGCGACCCTGCCTTCAGCGAGACCACGCCCTACGCGCCGAACAGCCCCTACGCAGCCTCGAAGGCCGGCTCGGACCACCTGGCGCGCGCCTGGCACCATACTTACGGACTTCCGGTGCTGACCACCAACTGCTCGAATAACTACGGACCCTACCAATTTCCCGAAAAACTTATCCCGCTGATGATTCAGAACGCGCTCGAATGCAAGCCGCTGCCGGTCTACGGCGACGGCGGCAACGTGCGTGACTGGCTCTACGTGGAGGATCACTGCGCGGCGATCCGGGTGGTCCTGGAGAAAGGCGTTCCCGGAGAGACCTATAACATCGGCGGGCGGAGCGAGCGCAGGAATCTGGACGTGGTGACGGCGATCTGCAACCTGGTGGACGAGATCCGGCCCGACGCCGCGATGGGAGCGCGCACAGAACTCATCACCTACGTCAGGGACCGGCCCGGCCACGACCGGCGCTATGCTATCGACAGCAAGAAGATCGAGCGCGAACTGGGCTGGGCGCCGGCCGAGTCCTTCGAAAACGGGCTGCGCCGGACCGTGCGCTGGTATCTCGACCACCAGGAGTGGGTGGAGAGCGTGCGCACCGGCGCCTATCTCGACTGGATACGGCTGAACTACGAGGAGCGGGCAACGCGATGAAAGGAATCATTCTGGCGGGCGGCTCGGGGACGCGGCTCTACCCGGTGACTCATGTAGTCTCCAAGCAGTTATTACCGGTCTACGACAAGCCGATGATCTATTACCCGTTGAGCACGCTGATGCTTGCCGGGATTCACGAGATCCTGATCATCACCACTCCGCAGGACAGGGAGAGCTTTGAGCGCCTGCTGGGCGACGGAAGCGCCTGGGGAATTTCTCTGAGTTATGCCGCGCAGCCACGGCCCGAAGGGCTGGCGCAGGCCTTCCTGATTGGCCGCGATTTCATCGGGCGCGACCCATGCGCTCTGATCCTGGGAGATAACATCTTCTATGGCCAGGGCTTCTCGGTACAGTTACAGGACGCGGCGCAACTGGAAACCGGGGCTACGGTCTTTGCCTACCCGGTGGAGGACCCTGAGCGCTACGGCGTGGTGGAGTTCGACGCGAAGGGGCGCGCCGTCAGCATTGAAGAGAAGCCGGCCGCGCCCAAGTCGCGCTATGCGGTCACCGGACTCTACTTCTACGACAACAGCGTGGTGGAGATCGCCGCCTCGCTGAAGCCCTCGGCGCGCGGCGAGTTGGAGATTACGGATGTGAACCAGCGCTATCTGGAGGCGGGCCGTCTGAACGTGCGGATCATGAGCCGCGGCATGGCCTGGCTGGACACGGGAACGCAGGCCTCGCTGCTGGAGGCGGCGCTCTTTGTGCAGACCATCCAGCGGCGGCAGGGGCTCTCGATTGCCTGCCCGGAGGAGATCGCTTACCGGCAGCGATTCATCACGGCGGAGCAACTGGAGGCGCTGGCCGGGAAGATGGGCAAGAGCCAGTATGGCAAGTATCTGGAAGGCCTGCTGCGCGAGCAGTATTATCCGGCAGGAACGAGTGCCTCATGAAGATAGCCGAGACGGGTCTGCCGGGCGTCCTGCTGATAACTCCGGTGATTTACCGCGACGAGCGCGGGGCGTTTATCGAGACATTCAACCTGCGCGAGCTGATGAAGGCCGGGCTGCCGGACCGCTGGCCTCAGGATAACTTCTCGATCTCGCGCAAGAACGTGCTGCGCGGAATTCACTACCAGGTGATTCAGCCGCAGGGCAAGCTGGTGCGGGTAACGCATGGGTCGGCGCTCGATGTGGCTGTGGATCTGCGCCGCTCGTCGCCGTGCTTCGGCCGTCACGTGGCGGTGCAACTGGACAGCGAGAAAGCAGAGATGCTGTGGATTCCGCCCGGCTTCGGGCACGGCTTTCTGGCGCTGAGCGAAGAGGTGGGACTGGCTTACAAGGTGACCGATTCCTACGCGCCGCACGGGGAGCGCACGGTGCTGTGGAACGATCCGGAGTTGGCGATTCCGTGGCCGGTCGCCGCCGAGGCGGTCATCCTCTCAGAGAAAGACCGGCGCGGCGTGCCGCTCAGCGAAGCGGAGCTCTTTGCGTGAGCGCCGGGCGGCGGATTTTGATCCTGGGCGGTGGCGGGCAACTGGGCCGTTCGCTTGCCGCGCACTTTGCCGGCGCTGGCGAGGTGACGGCCGCGGACCGGCGGATGGCCGACCTGGCCGCGCCCGATGCGCTGCGCCAGCTTGTGCGCGAGCTGCGGCCGGAGGTGATTCTGAACGCCGCGGCGTACACGGCCGTGGACCGCGCCGAGCAGGAGCCGGCTCTGGCCTGGGCGGTGAATGCCGAGGCGCCGCGAGTGCTAGCCGAGGAGGCGCGGGCGCTCGATGCCCTGCTGGTGCACTACTCCACCGACTACGTCTTCGACGGCGCGAAGGCCGGGGCGTGGACCGAGGATGACCCGCCGGCGCCGCTGAACGCCTATGGGGCGAGCAAGCTGGGCGGAGAGCGGGCGATTTCGGCCGTGGGCGGGCGTGCGCTGGTCTTCAGGACGAGCTGGGTCTACGCGGCGGAGGGCAAGAACTTTCTATCGACCATGCTGCGGCTGGGCCGCGAGCGCGACCGGCTGTGCGTGGTGGACGACCAGGGGGGCGCGCCGACCCCGGCCGGCGAACTGGCCCTGGGCACGCGGACGATTGTGGACGGCGTGCTGGCTGGCAGATTTGGCTCGGCCGGGGAGTGGGCCGGGCTCTACCATATGAGCTGCGCCGGGGCGACGAGCTGGTGCGGCTTTGCGCGCGCCATTTTCGCCCGTGCGGGCGGCCCGGCGCCGGCGGTCGAAGCCATCCGGAGCGAGGAGTACCCGACGCCTGCCCGGCGGCCGCTGAACTCCGTGCTCTCGAACGAGAAGCTGGCCGCGCGCTTCGGAGTGCGGCTGCCGGCGTGGGAGCAGGCGCTGGACGGGGTGATGAACGAACTGAAGCGCGGCCAGGGATAGTTGCGCCCCGTCCTCTCGCCGGAGCGGTTACATTGAGCCGCGGCTGGCAGGGGGAACGATCCCGTTCATGCGAAGGTAGACGACCAACTGGCCGTAGTGGTCCATCATGTGGGCCAGGCCAAAGGCGACCATTCCGGCGCGGGTTCCGTGCGCCGTCTGCACAAAGGCATTCTCGGCGGTCATGCCGTCCACCAGGGCGTGGGCCTTCAAGAAGGAGTCCTTGAGCGCCTTGACGATCTCGGCCTTGGTGGTGAGCTTGTCGATGGCGTCGCTCATCGCCTTGTCGCCGGCCTCCGAGTAGTCGGGCCCGCCGAAGAAGTAGTAGTTGGACTGGGCCACGTGCTTGATCTGGGCGGCAAAGGTGCGGACGCCCTTGAACTCGCCGAGCTTGGGGTCGGGCGCGAAGTTGAACTTGTCCTCGGGCATGGCCTCGGCGGCGGAGACGAACTCCTGCTCCATGCCGCTGAGCAGGCGGCCGAAGCTTTGGGCGGGCGGGATGGCAGTGCCAACGGCGGGGGTGGCGGGTTTGGCCGGCGCGGCCGGCGCCGCCTGGGCTGGTGCGAGGGTAGACGCGACGGCCAGCAGGGCGCAGGCGAGCAAACAGGCGCGGACGGGGAAGCGGTTACGCATGGGGAAACTCCTTGGGCGGCGAGAGCCGCGCGAAGGAACTCTAGCAGAGCCGTACCGCGCCGCGACAGAGGGAAAAGTGAATTCCACGTACAATTGAGGGTGAGGAGGCTCACGGCTTGAGGCGCGTTTACATGGACGCGAACGCCACTACCCCGCTGGCCGCGGAGGTGCTGGAGGCGATGCGTCCGTACTGGATGGAGCGCTTCGGCAACGCCTCGTCGATTCACCTGGACGGCCAGCAGGCGCGGGCCGCGGTGGACCGCGCGCGGGAGGCGGTGGCGGAGTTGGTGAACTGCCACGCGGCCGAGGTGGTCTTCAACTCCGGCGGCACCGAGGGCGACAACACGGCGCTCAACGGAATGCTGCGGCCGGGCGACCACCTGGTGACCACGGCCATCGAGCACTCGGCGGTGCTGCAGGCGGCCGAGCGGCTGGCCGGCAAGGGCGTGGAGGTCACCTTCGTGGCGCCCACGCCGGAGGGGCTGATCGAGCCCGAGGCCGTCCGCGCGGCGCTCCGTCCGGCGACGCGGCTGGTGAGCACGATGCTGGCCAACAACGAGACCGGCGTGGTGCAGCCGGTGGAGGCCATCGGCCGGCTCTGCGCCGAGGCCGGGGTCTTCTTTCATATCGACGCGGTGCAGGGCGCGGGCAAGGTTCCGCTCGATGTGCGCCGCTTCGGCTGCCATCTGCTCTCGCTCAGCGCGCACAAGATGCACGGGCCCAAGGGCGCGGGCGCGCTGTTTGTGCGGCGGGGCACACCGCTGGAGTCGCTGCTGGTGGGCGGCAGCCACGAGCGCCGGCGCCGCGCGGGGACGGAGAATGTGCCGGGGATCGTGGGCCTGGGCAAGGCCGCCGAGCTGGCGATGGCGGCGCTCGAAGACGGCACCATGGATCGGCTCGCCCGGCTGCGCGACCGGCTGGAGGCGGGGATTCTGGCGCTCGCGGAGACGGGCGTAAACGGCCGCGCGCCGCGCGTGGCGAATACCACCAACATCTGGTTCGACCGTGTGGAGGGCGAGGCGCTGGTGATCGCGCTCGATCTGAAAGGCGTCGCGGTCTCGGGTGGCTCGGCCTGCCACTCCGGCGCGACCGAACCGAGCCACGTACTGCTGGCCATGGGCCTGGATAAGGCGCGGGCGCGGGCGAGTTTGCGGCTGAGCCTGCTGCGGACGGCGACAGAGGCGGATGTGGACTACGCGCTCGGCGTGATTCCCGAGGCGGTGCGGCGGCTCAGGGCGCTCTCGCCGGCCGAGGCGGGGACGCTGGGGTGAGGCAGCTTTCAGCCTTCAGTTTCTCGACGCGGCGGAAGCGCCTTGCAAAGTGGTAACACATATGCCACCATAACCCATGATCGAGGTGCGTGAGTACATCGACGCCAAAGGGCGCGGCCATTTCTCCCGCTGGCGGCTGAAACTCGATTGGAGCGCAAGAGCCCGCATCGATCAGGCTATTCTCCGTCTCGGCGAGGGAAATCTCTCCAACGTCAAGCCGGAGGGCGAAGGGGTCTCGGCATTGCGGCTCGACTTTGGACCCGGATATCGGGTCTACTTTGGGCAAGATGGAAGCCGACTCATCCTGCTGCTGGCCGGCGGGACCAAGCGCAGGCAGCGAGACGACATCGAACTGGCCCGCGAGCTATGGGCCGAGTACAAAGCAGAGAAGAAGGAGACAAACCGATGCCGCTGAGCCGCGATTTCCGCGAGACCGTGATGGAGGAACTGCGCACCCCCGAGTACCGCCGCGCCTTCTTGTGCGAGGCCGCCGGCGCCCTGTTGCGCGGCGAACTCGAGACGGCCAAGCCCGCTCTGCGCGCCTACATCCACGGCACCATGGGCTTTGCCAAGGCCGGAGCCGACCTGGGCCGCTCCCCCAAGACCCTGATGCGGATGCTGGGCCCGCGCGGAAACCCGCAGGCCAAAAACCTGTTGCAACTGATCGCCTACCTGCAAAAGGCCGAGGGCGCAAACTGGCAGGTCGTTGACCGGGTGGCGGCCTGAGGTCACTCGAAGTTTACAGACTGCATCGGATGGGTTGGGATCTGTGCTTTCCGACCTGTTTGCACGAAAAAAAGGAACGGACGAGGCGCTCCGGTTGCGCTGGCACATGCTGAAACTTAGGGTGCACCACCCACCATTCAGTTCTCAACCGTTCGACCTGCACCGATTCATCCGGAAGTTCATCCAATCGATAGATGACCGAATTCGCAGCCATCGCCGTAGCCATGTCCGGAGGGGTCGACTCCTCGACCGTCGCGGCGCTGCTTTGTGCGCGGGGCGAGCGGGTCGTCGGGCTCACCCTTCAGCTCTGGGACCAGACGCGGCTGGCTGGGCGGCACGGGATTCCGGAGGCGCCGAAGGCCGGGCGCTGCTGCTCGCTGGACGATGTGTACGACGCGCGGCGCGTGGCCGAGACGCTCCACATTCCTTACTACGTGGTCAACCAGGAGGAGCGCTTCGAGCGCGACGTGGTGCGGCCATTTGTCGAGGAGTATCTGGCCGGACGCACGCCCATCCCCTGCTCGCTCTGCAACAACCACCTGAAGTTCGACCAGTTGCTGAAGACGGCGCGGTCGATCGGGGCGGAGCGGATCGCCACCGGCCACTATGCGGTGAACGAGTGGGACGAGGCGCGGGGGCGGTGGATTCTGAAGCGGCCGGCGGACAGGGCCAAGGACCAGACTTACTTCCTCTTCGGCCTGACCCAGGAGCAGCTTGCGCGGACGCTCTTTCCGCTGGGCCGGATGACCAAGCCGGAGGTGCGCGCCGCGGCCCGGACGGAGGGGTTGGCGCTGGCCGAGAAGCCCGACTCGCAGGAGATCTGCTTCATTCCGGGCGGGGACTACAAGCAGTTCCTCACCGCCTACCTCGAAGAGCAGAGCGAGCGGGTGCCGGAGACGGCGGGCGAGCTGGTGAGCGCGGCGGGTGAGGTGCTGGGCCGGCACGAGGGCATCTTCAACTTCACCGTGGGGCAGCGGAAGGGGCTAGGCGTCAGCTCGCCCTCGCCGCTCTACGTGCTGAACATCGACCCGGCGAGCCATCGCGTGACGGTGGGCGCCGATGCCGAGCTGGCCACGCGCAGCTTGAGGGCGCGGCGGCTGAACTGGATTGCGATTCCCGAGCTGAGGGCGCCGATGCGGGTTGAGATCAAGATCCGCCACCGGCACGAGCCGGCCTGGGCACTGCTGGAGCCGGCCGGCGCGGACGAGGTCGTGGCCACCTTCGACGAGCCGCAGCGCGCGGTCACGCCAGGCCAGTCGGCCGTCTTTTACGAGGGCGACGAGGTGGTCGGCGGCGGGTGGATCGTGTAGACCGGAGTTTCTGGCAGCCGAGCCGGTTGCGGCGCGTGAAAACTGGCTCAAAGCCGCGGGTCTTTGGTCGGATGGGGCTGCTCCTGGGAGCGGCCGCCGGCGTCATGGCTCCGCTCATCCGCCGGTTTTTGCCAGGCCGCTGAATCGGCCCAGGCTTACTATCCGCTTCCTGTATCATCGAAATGGCCTGCCTGCGCGCCCGCTTCTTTGCGCGTGGCCGCCAAAGATCGCATATGAGAACCGGAATCATCGGCCTGCCGCAGGTGGGCAAGACATCGCTGTTCAAGATCCTGACCAAGGCCAAGCTGGACGAGCACGGCTACTCGAACCCGCGCGAGGCGCACATCGGCGTGGCGCGGGTGCCCGACATGCGGCTGGACAAGCTCTCGGCTCTCTACTCGCCGAAGAAGACGACCTACGCCAGCGTGGATTTCGTGGACGTGGCGGCGGTGGGCCAGGAGGCGCTGAAGGACTCGGCGTACCAGGCGAGCCTGCGGCAGGCGGACGCGCTCATCCACGTGCTGCGCGCCTTCGAGGAGGAGTCGATTGCGCACGTGGGGCCGATCGATCCTCTGCGCGACATCCGCAACGTCGAGTTCGACCTGATGATCAGCGACCTGGCCCAGGTCGAAAAGCGCCTCGAACGCGTCGAAAAAGACCTGAAGAAGATGCGCTCCACCGAGCTGGAGCACGAGCACGCGCTGCTGCTGCGCTCGAAAGAGGCTCTGGAGCGGGAGATGCCGCTGCGCGAGCTGGAGATGACGCCGGAGGAGCGCAAGCTCATCAAGGGCTTCATGTTCCTCTCGCAGAAGCCCATCCTCTATGTGCTGAACATCGGCGAAAGCACCACGCTGGGCGACGACCTGGACGCGGCGGTCGGCCGCTACAAGCTGGACGAGGTGGCCCACCGGCCCAACGCCGGCGCCACCGCCATCTGCGGCAAGGTCGAGGCCGAGTTGGCCGAGATGGACGACGAAGAAGCGGCCGAGTTCCTCTCCAGCTATGGCCTGCACGAGAGCGGCCTGGTGCGGCTGATCCGCAAGAGCTACGAGCTGCTTGGACTGATCAGCTTCTTCACCGCCGGCGAGGACGAGTGCCGCGCCTGGACGGTTCCGCTGGGCTCGAAGGCCCCGCAGGCGGCCGGCGCCATTCACTCCGATCTCGAGCACCACTTCATCCGCGCCGAGACCATCCGCTGGGATGCGCTGCTCGATGCGGGCTCCGAGGCGGCGGCGCGTGGCAAGGGCACGCTACGGCTGGAAGGCAAGGATTACGTGGTCCACGACGGCGACGTGCTGCACATCCGGCACAGCGGGTAGACGATGCTGCGCACCTCTCTCCTGCTCGGCTTGCTTGCCGCGCTGGCCGACGTGGCCGGCGGGCTTGTATTGGTGCGCGCCAAGGGCATCGAACGCTACCTGCGCTACTTTGTGGCCCTGGGCGCGGGCTTCCTGATGGCCACGGCGGTCATCGAGATGGTGCCCGAGAGCCTGAAGCGGAGTCCAAGCCTGGGGCCGATTCTCATCATGGGCGGCTATTGCGTGGTGCATCTGCTGGAACACACCATCAACGCCCACTTCCATTTTGGCGAGGAGACTCACCGGGACGAATTCGTCTCTCGGCATACAAGCGATTCGGTGATGGCCGGGCTGAGCCTTCATGCGCTCTTCGACGGCGTCGCCATAGGCTCCGGGTTCCTGGTCTCGAACTGGCTGGGCTGGCTGATCTTTCTCGCCATCTTTCTGCACAAGGCGCCGGAGGGCTTCACCATGGCCAGCGTGATGCTGGCCAGCGGGCGCAGCCGCACCACGGCGCTCTATTCCGCCATGGCGCTGGCCGCCGCCACTGTCGCCGGCGTGCTGGCGATGCAGTTCCTGCCCATGCTGCTGCCCTTCGGCCTGCCGATTTCGGCCGGCGTGGCGCTTTACGTGGCCGCCACCGACCTTGTTCCCGAGGTCAATCGCGAGCCGGGTATCCGCATGGCGCTGGTCTTTTTCGCTGGCGTGGCCGGTTTCCTGCTGCTGCGGCTTCTGCTGCCGTCCATCTGACAGTCCGTGGTGAAAGTCGGGTTTTGAGAAGGCACGGCTTCAGCCGAAGTCGCGCCCCGACTCTCTTCATACCGTGAATCGAGTTCTTCCGAGGCCGGCACAACAACTCCGGAGCCACTCTTGCCGCGCTGCGCCCGTGAGCCCGGAAATGCGAAGGCCCTCCGGCTGCGAGAGCCGGAGGGCCTTCAAGAAACATCCATCCTACCCCTATACAGTCCGGGTAGGCTTGGATCCCCATAGCCCGTAGTAGGCAATGAAGAGGTAGCACACGACGGGAATGACGAACGCGTGCTGGATGTTGGCGGTGTCGCCCATTTTGTGGAAGAGGTCGGCGAGCGCGCCAATGAGGAAGGGAACGATGG
>JBAVMZ010000583.1:0-1845 GCA_049690595.1 Occallatibacter sp.
CTGCCTGTTCTGTCCCTTCGGGGTTCGTCTCCCGCTCTGCTTTCTCGCTATGCATTCTGCGCAATTCGTCTCCTGCTCTTATCGGACTCTTATCGGATGATCGCCACTCAGGCGGCGATGAACTTTGTCGGGCCGGTCACAAGGCGGCGCCTCAGCCGGCCGGGGTCTCCAGCAGCCGCTCGGAGAGCCGGGCAATGTAGCGCACCGCCTGGATCATCTCCTGGTACTGGATGCGTGTGGGCGCAATCACGGCCACCGTCCCCACGTTGCCCGCGCCCAGCCGTGCCGGTGCGCCAATCAGAACCAGGTCCTGCATGGCAGGCGATGCCTGGTCGAGGCCGACGACCACGCGCACCTCCTGCTGGCTGCCGTCCACGTAGGCCGTCAGCAGCTCTACCAGCCGCTGCTTGGCTTCCAGAGCCACCAGCATCTGGCGCAGCCGTTCCCGGTCGACCTCGGCGCCAATCAGGTTGGCCATGCCGTCCACGAAGAGCGCCTGGGCCGTCTCGGCGGGGTGCAGGGCGCCCTTGCGGCAGAGTTCCTCCACCGAGGCCAGCAACTGCCGGTAGGCCTCCCGCTCCTGCTCGACGCGGCGGGCTACCTCCAGGCGGATCCGCTCGACCTGCCAGCCGCGGAAGTTCTCGTTCAGGTACCGCGCGGCGGTCTCCAGCTCCAGGTGCGTCAGCTCGTGGTCCAGCGCCAGCACGCGGTCCTGCACGGCGCCGGCCTGCGTCACCAGAACCGCCAGCACACGGCCCGCTGCCAGCCGCGAAAAGTGAATGTGCTCAAGCACCTGTCCCTCGGTGGCGCTGGCCAGGGCCACGCCCAGGCCGCTCGATATCAGCGCCAGCACGTGCGAGGTCCGCTCCAGGTACTCGTTGGAGCTGGCCACGCCGCTGAAGCTGGAGTCGATCTGTCCCTGCCGGAAGGCGCTCAGCGGCTCGGCGGCCGGGGTGAGCCGCGTCTCGGGCCGCGTGATCTGTTCCACGTAAATCCGGAAGGCGGCGGCCGTGGGCACGCGGCCGGCCGAGGTATGCGGCTGCTCCAGGAAGCCTGCCTCGCCCAGCGTAGCCATCACGTTGCGGATGGTGGCCGCGCTCATGCCTTCCACCTGGGCAAAGTGCCGCGCCACCGCCTGCGAAGCAACGGGCTCGCCAGTGGCGATGTACTCCTCGATGATGGCTGAAAGCACCAGCCGCTCCCGCGGACTGACGCGCGACTCCGGCATTTTTCCCGCTCCCTGACCGTCCCCGCTGCCGGGCGCGTCCGCCCCGCAGATCCTCGCCCGTTGAACCTAATTCTTTTTATACCTTGGATTTAAGCGAGATTCCCGTCTCGCCCTTCTACTCAATTCTATCGCAACTTGACTCTCTGTGACTCAACTTCTCCGCCCTATCGGCCCCAATTCTCAATTCCCTGGCGGGCGGCCCACAGCCCGGGCGCAGCAGGTCCAAGCCGGGCGCCCAGGATTTGCGCCCAGGAAAGCCCCCAGACCTGGGCGACCCGCGCGACTTAGACCCGATTAGGAATCCACGCGGGGAACTCGAGTGAGTGCAAAGTGCCGTCTTCTTGAAGAAAACTGCACTTGAGGGCATCAACTCACCCTACACCAATTCCTAATCCGGTATAGCCTTGCGAGCGGCGGAAGGCTCGATCCGGGGAGCGTGTCATTGTGCTCAGATTCCCGATCGTCTATTGCGGCCTAATTTAGATTGGCCAAAGCTCTCCGCAAGTCAGAGGACGGCCTCACGCAAGGAGGAGTGCCCATGACCAGCGCGAAGCGCCTGACCCAACCCCTGACCATGCTTCTCTTGCTTCTTGCTCCGGGCGTGCGCTGCGAGGGGC
>JBAVMZ010000584.1:0-1933 GCA_049690595.1 Occallatibacter sp.
ACCAGCAGCCGGACGCACTGCCCGGCGCCTGCAACCCACAGAAACCGGCCCTGATTCTGGTCACCTCGACGCAGAGCGCGGAGATCATCAAGCACGCCTCGAACGCCTTCCTGGCGCTGAAGATCTCCTTCATCAACGCAGTGGCCAACCTGGCCGAAGCCGTCGACGCCGACATCGAAGACATCTCCCGAGGCATCGGCACGGACACCCGCATCGGCCCCCGCTTTCTCCGCGCCGGCCTTGGTTACGGGGGGTCCTGTTTTCCGAAGGACGTGGCCGCCTTTCACTGGGTGGCGCAGCAGCAGGGCGTCGACTTCTCGCTGCTCCAGGAGGTTCGCAAGATCAACGACACCCAGCGCGAGGTCTTCTTCAACAAGGTCCGCGCCGCTCTCTGGACGCTGCGCGGCAAGCGCCTGGCCGCTCTGGGCCTGGCCTTCAAGGCCGACACGGACGATATCCGCGAGTCGCCCGCTCTGGAGGTGATCCGCAAGCTGCTGGACGCTGGCGCCTCGGTGGCCGCGTACGACCCGGCCGCCATGGAGCGCAGCAAGGAAGTCCTGCCGCCTTCGGCGAAGATGAGCTACGCCGCCAGCGCCTACGAGGCCTGCCAGGATGCCGACGCGGTGCTGATCCTCACCGAGTGGAAGGAGTTCGGGCAGCTCGACCTCACGCGATTGAACCAGGCCCTGAAGTTCCCCATCGTCATCGACGGGCGCAACCTCTTCGACCCGCGCACCATGGGCGAGCGCGGCTTTACCTACGTAAGCATGGGCCGCCCGGCGAGCTACCAGGCCCAGCAGGGCAAGCCGCGCCGGCTCCTGGTCTGAGCCCGCAATCGTCCTGGCCTGGGGGAGTCTCCTTGCGGCTGAGCCGCCCGGGCCGCTACTCTCAACCTGGAGTTCCTTTTGCCGCCAACGTCAACCCCCATGCATGTACTCGTCACCGGCGCCGCCGGATTCCTGGGCTCCCACCTCACCGACCGCCTGCTGGCGGCTGGCCACTCGGTGATTGGGGTCGACAACCTCTCGACCGGCAACCTGGAGAACCTGGCGCACCTGGCCGGAGAGCCGCGGTTCCGCTTCGTCGAGCAGGACATCTGCACCCCCTTCGGCCCGGAGTTCGACCGCGAACCGCTGGGCATGGTCTTCAACCTGGCCTCGCCGGCCAGCCCGCCCGAGTACCTGCGCCTGGCCATCGAGACCCTGCGCACCGGTTCGATCGGCGTCGAGAACGTTCTCGATCTGGCGCTCCGCCACCAGGCGGTCTTTCTCCAGGCCTCGACCAGCGAGTGCTACGGCGACCCGCTCGAACATCCGCAGAGCGAAGAGTACTGGGGCCACGTGAACCCCGTCGGGCCGCGGTCGGTCTACGACGAGGCCAAGCGCTATGCCGAGGCGCTGACCATGGCCTACCACCGCAGCCGCGGCGCAGATACCCGCCTGGCCCGCATCTTCAACACCTACGGGCCGCGGCTGCACCCCTGCGACGGCCGCGTCATCTCCAACTTCATGGCCCAGGCCCTGCGCGGCGAGGCCCTGACCATCTACGGCGACGGCTCGCAGACCCGCAGCTTCTGCTACGTGGACGACCTGATCGACGGGCTGATGCGCCTGGCCGCCTGCCCCGAGCACCTGCCCGTGAACCTGGGCAACCCGGCCGAGTTCACCATCCTGGAGTGCGCCGAAGCCGTCCTCGAGGTGACCGGATCGAAGAGCACGCTCCGCTTCGAGAGCCTGCCCGAGGACGACCCTACGCGGCGCTGCCCGGAGATCACGCGCGCCCGCACCCTGCTCGACTGGGAGCCCCACATCCCGCTCCGCGAAGGGCTGCTGCGATCGCTCGACTACTTCCGCGCCTCTCTCGGCTGATCGCCGATCCCGATGAACAACGCCACAATTGGGCCTGTGCGAGAGAAAGAGGTGCGGGTCTGGAG
>JBAVMZ010000585.1:0-3602 GCA_049690595.1 Occallatibacter sp.
AATCACGGCCTCGGCCAGCGGCGCGCCCTCACGGCGGCGCAGCTCGATGAAGTCGACGAGGATGATCGAGTTGCGCACGATGATGCCGGCGCCGGCGATGAAGCCGATCATCGAGGTCGCGGTGAAGAAGGCGCCCAGCAGCGCGTGCGCCGGCAGAATGCCCACCAGTGTCAACGGAATCGGCGCCATGATAATCAGCGGCACGATAAACGACCGGAACCAGCCCACCACCAGCACATAGATCAGGACGAGCACTGCGGCAAATGCCAGTCCAAGATCCCGAAAAACCTCGATGGTGATGTGCCACTCGCCGTCCCATTTCATCGAGTAGTGATCGGTCGACTCCGGCTGCACGGCGTTGTAGCGCTTGAGCGCGTAGCCGGCCGGCAGCTTCAGTTGGTCGAGCGCGCGGTTCATCTTGAGGATGGCGTAAACCGGGCTCTCCTCCGCGCCGGCCAGGTCGCCGGTCACATAGACCACCCGCTTGAGATTCTTGTGATAGATGCTGCGCTCGATGGGCTGCTCGCTGGCGGTGACCAGTTCGCGCAGCGAGACCATCGCGCCGTTGGCGCCGGGCAGATGGATATTCTCGAGCGCGTCCAGCGACGAGCGGTCCGCCCGCGCCAGTTCCACCATCGCCGGCACCGGCTCGCGCGAGAGCGGGTCGTGCAACAGGCCCACCTGCATTCCCGAGGAGGCCAGCGCCAGCGCGTGCGCCACGTCGGCCACCGAGATGCCGTGCTGCGCGGCCTTCACCTGGTCGGGATGAATCGTGAGGCGCGACTGCGGGTCTTCGACGTACCAGTCGGTGTCGACCACGCCGGCCGTCTCATGGAATATCTGCTTGATCTTCCGGGCTACATCGATCTGGCCGTCGAGATCGGGACCGTAGACCTCCGCCACCAGCGTTTGAATCACCGGGGGACCGGGCGGAACTTCGCTGACCTGGATGCGCGCGCCGTAGCGGTCACCGATGGCGGTCAGCAGCGGGCGCAGCCGTTTGGCGATGGCGTGGCTCTGGTCGTGGCGCTCGCTTGCCCCGAGCAGGTTCACCTGGATGTCGGCCTGGTTTGGCATTCGCCGCATGTAGTAGTGGCGCACCAGGCCGTTGAAGTTGTAGGGGCCGCTCGCGCCGGCGTAGGTCTGGTAGTTGAGCACGTCGGGCTGGCGGGCCAGCTCCCGCCCCATTGCCGAGACCACCCGCTCGGTCTCTTCGAGCGGCGTGCCGTCCGGCATATTCACCACCACCTGGAGCTCGCTCTTGTTGTCGAAGGGCAGCATCTTCACGCGCACCAGCCCCGTGGGCACCAGCGCCATGGAGAACAGGAGCAGCCCCAGCACCGAAGCAAAGAAGAGCAGCCGGTTGCGCCTGGAGCGGATCAGCGGCGCCATCACGCGACGATAAAGGCGGGTGCGCCAGTTCTCGCGCTCGGGCTCGAGCGGGTGCGCACCCTTGAAGTGCTTGCCCAGCAGCCGCAGCGCCGCCCACGGCGAGACCACAAAGGCCACCAGCAGCGAGAAGAGCATGGCCGCCGATGCGCCCACCGGAATCGGCCGCATATACGGGCCCATCAGTCCGCGCACCAAGGCCATGGGCAGCACGGCGGCGATCACCGCGAAGGTGGCCAGAATCGTCGGATTGCCGACCTCGGCCACCGCCTCCACCGCGACCTCGCTCATCGAGCGGCCGTGGTTCCGCGGCAGGCGGAAGTGCCTGACCATGTTCTCGACCACCACGATGGCGTCGTCGACCAGAATGCCGATGGAGAAGATCAGCGCGAACAACGTGACGCGGTTGACCGTGTAGCCGAGAAAGTAGAAGACCGACAGGGTGAGCGCGAGCGTGACGGGAATGGCCAGCAGCACCACGCCGGACTCGCGCCAGCCGAGAAAGAGCGCGACCAGCAGCGTGACGGAAAGCGTGGCCAGCAGCAGGTGCTCCAGCAGATCGTCCGATTTGTGCTTGGCCGTATCGCCGTAGTTGCGCGTCGTGGTCACGGTCACATCGGAGGGAATCGTGACGCCCTGCATCTCCTTGACGCGCGCCAGCACCGTGTTGGCGATGTCGGTGGCGTTGGCGCCCTTGCGCTTGGCCACCGTCAGCGTGACGGCCGGGTACTGCCGCGGCGCATGCCTGCCATTGAGGCCCGCGTTGGTGGTGCCGAACTGCACGTAGTCGGAAGGCTCGGCGGGTCCGTCGACAATCTGCTCGGCCACATCGCGCAGATAAACGGGCCGTCCGCCGGAGACCGCAACGATCACCGCTTCCAGATCCTCGCGCCGCGTGAAGAGGTTGCCCGCCTCGACGCGGATCTCCTGGTTGTTGCGCGCAAAGCTGCCCGTCTGGAGGCTGGCGTTGGCGGCCTGGAGGCGGCCGGCGATGGTCATCGGAGAGAGGCCGTAGGCATCGAGCTTCGCCGTGCTCAGGATCACCCGCATGGTGCGCGGCAGTCCGCCGATGAGGCTCACCTCGGAGACGTCGGCCACCTGCTCCAGGTTGTTCTCGATCTCGGCGGCGACGGCGCGCAGCCGGTAGCCGTCATAGTGGTCGCCCCACAACGTGAGCGAGAGGATGGGCACGTCGTCGATGGAGCGCGCCTTGACGATGGGTTGGGAGATGCCCGGCGGAATGCGATCGAAGTTCGAGTAGAGCTTGCTGTAGACCTTGATCAGCGCGTCTTCCTGTTGCATGCCGACGAGGAAGCGGACAATGACCAGGCTCTGGCCGGGGCTCGATGTCGAGTACACATACTCGACGCCGGAGATCTGGTGCACCAGCGTTTCGATGGGCAGCGTGACGCGCTCTTCCACTTCGGCCGCGGAGGCGCCGGGCATCGCGGTGGCTATGTCGAGCATGGGCACCAGGATCTGCGGCTCCTCTTCGCGCGGGATGATAGCCACGGCGAAGATGCCCAGCGCCAGCGACGCGGCGATGAACAGCGGCGTCAGCTTCGAGTTGAGAAAGGCGTGCGCCAGCCGGCCGGCGATGCCCAGATCTTTGGGCGCCGCGCCGCTCATGGCCGCACCTCGGTGGAAATGCCGACGATGCGCTTGCCCGCCAGTTCGCGATCGGCCGGCGCGTCCACCAGCCTCTCACCCGCGGAGAGGCCGGAGAGCACCTCCACCGCGTCGCCCTGCGGCTGGCCCAGCGTCAGGTAGCGCAACTGCGCCACGCCGTTCGCGTCCAGCACATAGGCGCAATGAAGCGAGCCGCGCAGCACGATGGCCGAGCGCGGCGCCAGAATTGCCTGGTGCGTGCCGCTGGGAAACTCGGCCGTCGCGTAAATGCCAGCGCGCAGTTGCGCCTCCGCAGGCAGATCGATCTTGACCAGGAAGGCGTGGCTACCGGGGTCGGCGGCCGGCACAATCCGCGCCACCGTGCCGGTCACGATGGGCAATGCGGAATTGTCCAGCCTGACCTGCACCTTCATCCCCGCATGAACCGAGGCGATGGCCGACTCGTCGACGCTGGCCTCGAGTTGCAGCGGGCCTGCCTGGTCAATCTGCAGGATGGGCGCGCCCGGAGCGCCCATTGCGCCGGGGTCGGCCATGCGCGCGGTGACCACGCCGGCAAACGGTGCGCGCACCTGCGCATAGCCCAG
>JBAVMZ010000586.1:0-8775 GCA_049690595.1 Occallatibacter sp.
GAAGACGATATGGCCGAGGCCGCCGGCTGGGCTGCCGGGCAGGGGCTTCCGCTGCTGGTGCTGGGCGGAGGGAGCAACCTGCTGGTGGCCGACCGCGGCTTCGACGGGCTGGTGCTGCACGTCGCGCTGCGCGGCGTGGCCGTGGAGGAGCGCGCAGGCGAGCGCATCTATCGCGTGGCGGCCGGCGAAGAGTGGGAGCACTTCGTGCAGCGGACCATCCAGGATGAGTGTGCGGGATTGGAGTGCCTGGCGGGGATTCCGGGCAGCGTGGGCGGGACGCCGGTGCAGAACGTGGGCGCCTACGGGCAGGAGGTTGCTTCCTCGATCGAGCGCGTCCGGGCCTACGATCTGCGCCAGAGCGTCTGGGTCGAGTTCGAAGCGGCGGAATGCGGGTTTGCCTATCGGAGGAGCCGGTTCAATGGCGCCGACCGCGGGCGCTATATCGTAACGCGGGTCGATTACCGGGTGACGCCGGGGGGCGCGCCAACCGTGCGATACCGGGATCTCAAGGCGGAGTTGGAGGCGCAGGAAGTTGGCGACCCCTCGCTGGCCCAAGTGGCTGACGCCGTGCGCGCGGTGCGGCGGCGGAAGGGGATGCTGCTGGTGGAGGACGACCCGGATTGCCGCAGCGCGGGAAGCTTCTTCAAGAACCCGGTGGTGAGCGCGGAGCAGGTGAGCCGCGTGGCGACGACGGCCGGGCAGGAGCCGCCTCAGTTCCCGGCGGGTGCGGAGGCGGGCGCTGCCGGAGGGGTGAAGCTTCCGGCTGCATGGCTGATCGAGCGGGCGGGCTTCCAGAAGGGTTATGCTCGAGGCGCGGCGGGTATCTCGTCGCGTCATACGCTGGCGCTGATCAACCGCGGCGGGGCGACGGCTGCCGAGGTGCTGGGGCTGGCGGAGGAGATTGCCGCCGGGGTCGAGGCGCGCTTCGGCGTGCGGCTGGAGCGGGAGCCGGTGCTGGCGGGGTTCTGAGCGGCCGGGCGAAGCGAAGGGAAGCAGGCTGAGATGAGCGAGGACAAGATCACACTGCGGGCGGGGCCGCGGCTGCGGAGCGCGATGATTCTGGCCGTGCTGGCGGACGCCTTGCAGCTTGTGGTCTTTCCCCTCTTTGTGGAGGGAGCCATGTCGCCGGCGGACGACCTCCTGGACGTGGGTATGGGAGTCGCGCTGACAGCCCTGCTGGGATGGCACTGGGAGTTCCTGCCATCGTTTCTGACCAAGCTGGTCCCTGGGGCCGATCTGTTTCCCTGCTGGACGCTGGCGGTCGGGAATGTCTACCGGAAGGCGCGGCGGGAGGTAGTGACGAGCGGCGTGAGCGGCGAGCCAGAGAAGCCGCAGTGAGAGGCGCGCGGGGTTGAGCCGTTGGTTTGAGCGCATTCCGGGTGTTGGAGCGGGCCCGCGCTGGTAGGCTAGTAGCAACAATGAACGACAATCTCCATCAACTTCGTTGTTTTGGATGCGGAGCGCGGATCGCCGGCACGGACGCGGCGCCGGACTTCCGCTGCGCGGTCTGCGGAGACCTCTTCGAGGTGGAGTACCCCGGCTGGGCGATGCGCCAGGGACCCGACCGGCCGAATCCGGGCGCGCTAAAGTGGCTCTGGCGCGAGCGCCGCTGCTCGGGCGAGGCGGTGGATCAGTCGGGCGTCTGGCGCTTCCGCGAGGCGCTGCCGATTCTGGAGAGCTTTGGCAATGCCGTGACGCTGCGCGAGGGCAACACGCCGCTGTATGCGCTGCCGCGCGCGGCGAAGGCGCTGGGCATCGATCAGCTCTTTGCCAAACACCAGGGCATGAACCCGACCGGCTCGTTCAAAGACACGGGGATGACGGCGGCGCTGAGCGTGGCCAAGGAGCGGGGTTTCGAGTGGGTGGCCTGCGCCTCCACGGGGAACACTTCGGCCTCGATGGCCGCCTACGCCGCGCGCGCCGGGCTGAAGAGCCTGGTGCTGATACCGGCGGGCAAGATCGCCTGGGGCAAGCTCTCGCAGGCGATGGACTACGGCGCGTTGACCTGCCAGTTGAACACCGATTTCGACGGCTGCCTGACGCTGCTGACGGAGATCGTGAAGCAGGCGCCGATCCATCTGCTGAATTCGGTGAATCCCTATCGTCTGGAAGGCCAGAAGACGCCGGCGCTGGAGATTGCCGAGGCGTTTGACTGGACGGTGCCGGACCACCTGATCGTCCCCGGCGGTAACCTGGGCAACAGCTCGGCGCTGGGCAAGGGCTTCCGCGAGATGAAGGAGTTGGGGCTGGTGGCGCGCATGCCGCGCATCTCGGTGATTCAGGCCGAGGGCGCCAACCCGCTGGTGAAGTGCCTGAACGAGAAAGACGGCAAGGAACTGGAGCCCGTGGAAGCCCATACGCGGGCCACGGCGATCCGCATCGGCAACCCGGCTTCGTGGAGGAAGGCGGCGCGCGTGGTGGAGGAGACCGGCGGATGGTGCCTGGACGTGAGCGAGGCGGAGATTGCCGTGGCCAAGGCGGAGATCGGCGCCGAGGGTCTAGGCTGCGAGCCGGCCTCGGCGGTGACGCTGGCCGGGCTGAAGAAGCTGCGCGCGCAGGGGCGGATTGGCTCGGCTGAGACCGTGGTGCTGGTGCTGACCGGCCACACGCTGAAGGACGCCGATTACACGATCGACTTCCACCGCGGGACGCTGCTCGAGCCCGGGGAGGCCGCGGGTCAGGAGGAGCGCATCGAGGCGCTGCGGCGCAACGCGCGGGTGGTGGATGCGAGCATCGACGCGGTGCTTGGCGCATTGAAGGAAGCCGGGCAATGAGTAGCGAAGATCGAATGTGCCGCGAGGAGTGCAGGCTGCGGCTGCCGGCAACCTCCGCCAACCTGGGACCGGGATTTGACGCGGCGGCGGTGGCGCTGGACTTCTATCTGGAGCTCGCGGCGCGGCCGGCGGGGGAGTTCTCCATTCAAGCGACGGGCCGCGACCGGGAGCGCTGCGGGCGCCTGGACGACAACTTGGTGCTGACCATCTACAGCCGTCTGCTGGAGCGGCACGGACGGCCGGTGACGCCGGTGGCCATCCAGATGAACAACGGGATTCCGCTCGGGATGGGCTGCGGCTCCTCGGCGGCCGGGCGGCTGGCGGCCATCGCCCTGGCCGTGCACTTTGGCGGGCTGGGCTGGACGGACGAGGAGATTCTCGAAGAGGCGTCGGCTCTCGAAGGACATCCGGACAACGCGGCGGCCTGCTGGCTGGGCGGATTCGTCTCCGCCGCCTGCGAGGGACGCCGGGTGTACGTGGGCCACGCGGAGCCGCCGGCGGCGTGGCGAGCCGTGGTGGTGTTGCCGTCCGAGCCGCTGCCGACCAGCAAGGCCAGGGCGGTGCTGCCGGAGAACTACTCCCGCGCCGACGTGGTGGCGAACATCCAGTCCGCCGGTTTGCTGGGGATGGCCTTTGCCCAGGGGCGAGGCGACCTGCTGCGGCTGGCGATGCGGGACCGTGTGCATCAACCCTACCGGGAGGCCATCTGCCCGCTGCTGCCGCGGCTGCTGCCTCTCGAGGGCCGGCACGGGATTCTGGGAGCGGCGCTGAGCGGCGCGGGCCCGGCGGTTCTGCTGGTGCTGGAAGACGAGGCGGCCGTGAGCGAGGCGATGATCGCGGTCCGGCGCGCGGTCGAAGACATGCAGGAGCCGGAGCTGCTAGTGTGCCGGTTTGAGTCGAGCGGCGCCAGGGTCAGCGGCCGCAGGCCCTGAAACGGGGCCGGAGCCGCATCCCGCCCGAAGCGGGACGGGCGTTAACTTTCAAGGAATCAATGCCCTCTGAAGATAACCAGTAAGTTAACGAATGGCCCGTTGGATTACTGATAGGCGTTACCTAAGATTTCTTGCCATATCGAAGTGAACACCCTACATTCACTCGGAGGGCAGTTCTGGGGGAGGGCTGCTCCAGCGCCCGTGACCCTGCACAGGGTCCGGGCGCTTCTATTTTTCAGCGCCAATCTCCAGGCGCATGCAACCACAGAGCTTACCGCGCAGCCGCTCCTGCCGCCGCCGCCGGCGGGGCCGGTTTTTCCTCTGATTCCCACCGTCCGCCTGCGACTTTCCCGCCCCTGCCGCATCTGAAGAGAGAGCGTGTTTTAGTAGACTGGAAGCAAGGGAATACGGCAAGGAGGATCATGGCAGCAGCAGGAGTTCTGGAAGTCAGCGATGCAACGTTCGAGCAGGAGGTGCTCAAAAGCGAGCAGCCTGTTCTGGTGGATTTTTGGGCTGTCTGGTGCGGCCCGTGCCGGGCGCTTGCCCCGATCGTCGAGAGCGTGGCCTCGCAGTATATGGGCAAGGTGAAGGTGGCCAAGATGAACGTGGACGAAAACGGCGCCACGCCGGGCCGCTTCGGAATCCGCGGCATTCCCACCCTGCTGTTCTTCAAGGGGGGCAAGGTGGCCGACCAGGTGGTGGGCTTCGTCTCCCAGGAAGTGATCGAAGAGAAGATCCAGCGCCTGCTGGCATAAGAGCGGCTCCGCGCTGCGGAGAGGACAGAGAGGGCCTGACGGCGACGTCAGGCCCTTTCTGTTTCTGGAAAGCGAAAGTACCGGGGCGGGCTCAGAGGTGAATCCAGCCGGCGCGGATGAGCGCGAGCGAGGTGACGGCGACAGCACACCAGAGCAGCACGCCCTGGAGCAGCGGCCGGATGCCGACCCGCCGGAGAGTCTGTTTCGAGAGGCCGGAGCCAATGAGGAAGAGCGTGACAGTGAGGCCGAGGATGCCCAGTTGCCGCAGGTTGGGATAGAGCGAGTGGAAGACCGGCAGGAAGGTGTTGGCCAGGGCGGCGAGCAGGAAGAAGAGGATGAACCAGGGCCACTGCACACGGACCTTCGAGTGCCGGACGGCGGCGGTGGCCAGGGAGACTGGGACGATCCAGAGGGCGCGGGCGAGTTTGACCGTGGTGCCGACGGAGAGAGCCAGCGCGCCGAAGCGGGCCGAGGCGCCGACGACCGAACTGGTGTCGTGGATGGCCAGCGCGGCCCAGAGTCCGAACTGGGTCTGGGTCATGCGCAAGGCCCAGCCGATGGGCGGAAAGAGCAGCAGCGCGATCGAGTTGAGGACAAAGACGGTGCCGAGAGAGACGGCGATCTCCTCTTCGCCGGCGTTGCAGATGGGCGCGACCGCGGCGATGGCGCTGCCGCCGCAGATGGCCGTGCCGGTGGAGATGAGAAACGAAGTGGTGGCGGGAACGCGGAGCAGCTTGCCCAGGCCCCAGCCGAGCAGAAGAGCGAATGCAATTCCGCCCGCGGTATAGACAAAGCCCGAACTTCCGGCGCGGAGCACCTGGCGCAGGTCCATGCCGAAGCCGATGCCGACGACGGAGATCTGCAGAAGGAAGCGGGCGAGGTGGCGCGACTCGGTGTGCAGCGGATGCACGAAGACGAAGGCGTAAACGAGGCCGAGCGCCAGCGCCAGCGGAGGAGAGACAAAGCCGCTGGCGCAGAGAATGATGCCGATGAAAAATGCGTTGCGCGCCATTCGCCGATTGCCTCAGGCGTACGCGGCTTCAGGCGTGGTCGCGACTCCGCCGGGCAGCTCGAGTTCGATTGCGATGGCAGGCGGGTTGAGCAGAGTGTTGTGGATGAGGCATGCATGCACGGAACGGGTCAGTCCGGCCTGGTGTTCCTCGGTGAGCGGCACCGGGCTGGTGACGTGGATGCGGAAGTTGCCTACGCGGGCCGGGGCTTTGAGTTTTTCGGCCGTGACGGAGACTTCGATGCCGCTGCTGGCGAGGTTGCGCGATTTCAGGTACTGGACGGCGTAGAAGGCGGCGCAGGAGCCGAGCGAGGCGAGCAGGAACTCGGGCGGGGTCATGCCGCCGTCCTCGCCGCCGTTGCCGGCGGGCTGATCGCAGACAACGGTGTGCGAGCGCGCCTCGATGTTGAATTGAACTCCTTGAATCTGCCGGACTTTGATTTCCATGATGGTCTTCCTCTCGTGGGAATAAAGCCGCGCCGTGCGCAAAGCGTTACACAGCGGCGGGGGGCGCCTCAGAGGCGTCGACGCCGATCAGGCGCAGGTACTCGCGGGTGAGAACTGCGCGGAGGCGGGCGGCGACGGCTGGGTCGCAGGGCAGGCGGAGCGAGCGGCAGCGGTCGATGGCCGTGCGCAGTTCGCGCAGGAAGGCGACGCAGGCCGGGCAGGCCTGGATGTGCACGGTCATCTGCTCGCAGGTGACCGGCTCGACGCGCCCGTCGAGATACTCGGAGAGATTGGCAAAGAGTTCGTGGCACTCGGCGCTCGGCCGCGGAGCGCGGGAACGCTTGGACCTGGCCTTGGCTGGAGCTTCTTCCACCTGTGTTTCTCCGGCAAGCAGCCGGCTCATCTCCTTGCGCACCTGCAGGCGGCCGCGGTGCAGCCGGACGCGGACAGTGCCTGGCTGAAGACCGAGGACTCGGGCGACCTCCTCGGTGGTGAGCTCCTCCATGTCGTGCAGCACCAGCACCACCCGCAGCGGCGGAGGCAGACGGAGAACGGCGGTGTGCAGAAACTCACGCTGCTCGGCGTGGAGCAGGTTCTTCTCCGGCCCCGGCCCGGCATCGGCCAGCAGGCGGCCCAGCTCCTGGGCGTCGGGCATCAACTCGTCGAGCGAAAGCGTCTGCTTGGGCGCGTAGACGCTCTTGCGCCGCATGCGCCAGCAGCGGTTGCGGGTGACGGTGTATAGCCAGACCGCCAGGGCGCGCGGATCGTCGATTTTGCTCAGGTGGGGCAGGGAACGATAGAGCACCTCCTGCGAGGTGTCTTCGGCGTCCTGGGGGTGGCCGCAGAACTTCATGCTGAAGGAGTAGACCGTATTTTGCATCAGGCCGATGGCTTCTTCGACGGCTTCCGGCGAGTTGCGGCGCAGCAGATCGATGGCCCGGGCAAGTTCTGGTCGCATGAGGACAGTTTAAGGGACGGAGGGACTAAGGGACCAAGGGAACAAGGGACTGAGGGGCTGAGGGGCTATGCGGGAACGGGCATTGAATAACAGGAAGGAGTTCTTCGCGGGGGCTTCCGGCAGGCCCTGCCCGAGAGGCTCTGTGGCGTCACAAGCCCCTTAGTCCCCCAGTCCCTTCTATCAATGGTACTTGCGCAGCACGCCCAGCACGCGGCCCTGGATGGCCACCTGCGCGGCGGGCACGTAGATGGGCTCCATCTCGATGTTGGCCGGCTGCAGGCGGACCATGCCGCCCTCGGGATAGAAGCGCTTGAGCGTGGTTTCGGAGCCATGCACCAAGGCCACGACGATCTCTCCCTGGCGCGCCGTGCGGGTGCGCTCCACCAGCACATAGTCGCCGCTGATGATGTGCTCGTCGCGCATCGAGTCGCCGCGCACTTCGAGGGCAAAGACGTCGCGGTTGCCGACCACATCGTGCAGCGAGATGGTCTCCGGCGTCTCCAGGGTCTCGACCGGCAGGCCGGCGGCGATGCGGCCGGCCAGAGGCAGCCGGTCGCTGGAACGGGTGCGCGCGCCCGGCGGCAGCACTTCGATGGAGCGGCTGCGGTTGTGCACGCGGTCGAGAAGGCCCTTCTTCTCGAGATTGGTGATGTGCTTGTGGACCGTGGCCAGGCTCTTCAGTCCCATGCCGCGTGCAATCTCCTCGAAGGAGGGGGAGTAGCCGTTGTTGCTGACAAAGGACTCGAGGAAATCGATGATCTCTTTTTGCCTTCTGGTGACTGCCATGGGCGCATTATAGCGAATAAAAAGCGAACCGCAACAGTTTTTTCTCCGATTGGCTCCCGATTTGGCAACTCTAGGAAAACTGGCTGCGAAAGACAGCCTTGATGTGAGCCAGACGGGCCTCAAGGGCTCGGGCCTCCTCGGCCAGACCCAGCCCCTCAGCCAGGCGGATGGCGTCGTAAAGAGCCTCCTTAGCCTCGCTGTAGCAACCCGTCGCATGGCTGGGCGAGCCGGCCTCGTAGAGTTCGTCGTAGGCCCTCTCGGCGGCCTGGCGGCAGCGGTGAAGCGCTTCGAGTCTGGCTGCGCGCTCCTGTGGGTCCATCGCTTTCGCCTCTCCGATGCCGGCCTCGACCTTCTCCTCAGCGCTTCCCGTGCGTTCCCTTGAGCTTGCCCATGCTGCGCGCCTCTTTGTCGGATTCGAACTCGGAGAGCAGAACCCAGCAGGCCAGACAGAGCGGCCTGCCGCCGCGCCGGCGCGAGGCCGGCCGGGCACAGCGCACGCAGGCTCTCTGGGGCATCTTCCGCTTCACGGTTTTCCTTCCCTTGCGCGCTCTTCGCGCGCGCACCGCCTGTCTCCGACATTCTAGCTCCGGGAATGGGAATCTGCCCTTGAATGGACCGACATCCACGCCGATAGAGACCACGAAGGGAAATTCGGGATGAGCGCGCCTTGAGGATTCCCGCGGCCGGCCGATAACCAGAGGCGAGGGTGCGCTCAGCATCAGGAACGGGGATCGATGATCTCACTGAAACGGTATCTGGATATGGACCGCGGCGGCCACAGCGCGGAGTTGGCTCCGGCCTGCGGGCCACTCGATGCGGCGATGGTCTCGGCTTACCGCTCGACCCTGGGGCAGATGGGCCTGAGCGGACAGGAGGCGTGCCCGGCTGTGGCCGCGGAGCTCGAGACCGGTCTTAAGCGCCTGAGCAAAGGGCTGAGCGGCGAGCTGACCGTGGAGCTGCTGCGCTCAACCGAGGCGGGTGCGCGCGAGGTGCTCGCGGCATGGGGCCGGCGGACCGCGGTCCACTACCGGGAAAAGACCGGCGAAGTCAAGCAACTGCTGCTGACCATGGCCCGCGCCGCCGAGGCCGTGGGCGAGCGCGACCGCCGCTGCGC
>JBAVMZ010000587.1:0-1993 GCA_049690595.1 Occallatibacter sp.
CCAGCGCACCGGTCCAGACGACCCAAGCGAAACAAATTTGCCGGTCTTCCAAAGCCCCCCAGAAAGCGGGCACATGCCGGCAGGCGGCCAGGTCCGTATACGCGATCAGGCAATCCGGTCATAAAAACGCAGGGCTACGCAAGCAGACCCGGGAGAGGTCAGCGAAGCGAAACCCTGCCCTGAGATCCTTCCCATCCAGTCCTTATCAACCCACGAGCAGCCGCAGTGTGCCCAAAGTAGGGCGGCGCTCCAGCGCCGCGCGGGGTCTCCAGGCCCCGCCCGTACATGCTCCCTCCGTCGGCCTGCTTTCCGCGTGAATTCCGCCTCTACGGCCGAAGAATCCGCACATCCCGTTCAACTTGCTTCGACTGCCTTCTCCGCCCATCGCAGGAGCCGTGGCTCTTCAGTACAATAGAGCAACTTCCACCCGGTCGAAGGAGCGGACACATGGCGCGATTGCGATTCTGGCAGGACCGCGGGCTCCTGATTCTCTGCGCGATGGCTCTCTTCGTCGTGGCCGTCCACACTCTCACCAACAGCCAGTACGGGTTTCATCGCGACGAACTGGCCACACTCGACGACGCAGGCCGCCTGGCCCGCGGCTACGTGGCTTATCCTCCGCTGACTCCGCTGATCGCCCGCGTGGGGCTCGAACTCTTCGGACCGGCGCCTGCGGGCATACGGCTGTTCGCCGCCATCGCCCAAGCCCTCGCGCTCATTCTCGGCGGGCTGATGGCTCGCGAGATGGGCGGTGGGCGTTGGGCGCAGATCGTCGCGGGCGCTTCGGTTGCCATTGCCCCGGTCTCGGTGAGCGCCGGGTTCCTGTTCCAATACGTCTCGTTCGACTACCTGTGGTGGGTGCTGCTCGCCTACCTGCTCATTCGCCTGCTGAAGTCGGAGGACCCGCGCTGGTGGATCGCCATCGGAGCGGTGGCCGGCGTGGCGATGCTGACCAAGTACACCATCCTGTTCCTGCTCACGGGACTCCTCGCCGGAGTCCTGCTGACGCCCGCGCGGCGCTATCTCCGCAGCGGGTGGCTCTGGGCAGGCATCGGCGTGGCGCTGTTGATCTGGCTGCCGAATCTGATCTGGCAGGTCCAGCACCACTTCATCTACCTGGATTTCATCCGCCACATCCACGAGCGCGACGTGCGCATCGGACGGACCGACCATTTCCTGATCGGCCAGTTCCTGGTTACCGCGAGTCCGTTCACCGTGCCGTTCTGGATCGCCGGCCTGCGCTTCTACTTCATGAACTACGAGGGTAAACGCTACCGCCTGATCGGTTGGATGTTCATCGCGACGTTCTTGCTCTTCTATGCGGCCAAAGGGCGGGACTACTACATGGCTCCGGCCTACCCGATGCTGCTCGCCGCGGGAGCGGTCGTCGGCGAGCGTTGGATCGCCAGGCTTAGTCCTGGGCGCGCGCTCGCCGTGCGATCGCTCACCTGGAGCGCGATCGCAGTTGGGGGCGTACTCGCCGTCGCGGTGATCCTGCCTATCTCGCCCATCAATTCTTCTTGGTGGAAGGCCATGGACAAGTGGAGCGACAGCTTCCGGGAGGAGGTCGGCTGGCAGGATCTCACCTTTACCGTGGCGGCCATTCGCGACTCGCTGCCCGCATCCGACCGCCAGCATCTGGGCATCCTCGCCGGCAACTACGGCGAGGCGGGCGCCATCGACCTGTACGGCCCGGCCTATGGATTGCCGCAGGCCATCGGCGGAATCGATTCCTACTGGGAACACGGCTACGGCAACCCGCCGGCGGAGACGCTCATCGTCGTCGGGATATCAAGGGAATTCCTGGAGCGCCATTTCGAGTCCGTCGTGCTCGCCGCGCACAACACAAACAGCTATGACGTCCTGAACGAAGAGACCAAGGACCACCCCGATATTTTCGTGTGCCGGCGGCTGCGCGGGTCATGGGCCGAGTTCTGGAAGACGTTCCAATACTTCGGCTAGCCTCAATACTGTTCACTTTGTGGGACAGACC
>JBAVMZ010000588.1:0-3984 GCA_049690595.1 Occallatibacter sp.
TCTGGAGACCCACGCTACAGCCGGCCGGGAGGCCGGCGCTACAACCGATTGCCGTTGAGGGGTCCAAACGCCGTGAGCAATGCGGGCTGGTCTCCTCAGCAATGAACGGACGGCCGGATAAAACCGGCCGCCCCCTTCGAACGCAACACCCAGCAGAGCGCGCACAACCAGGCGCGCTCCGCCATCTTTCAGATTCCGGGGTTCTAGGTGAGAATGCGCCGATTTGCTCTTCCTCTTCTCTTTCCGCTCGCCCTCGCTTTCGCTCTTGTCTCCTTTGCCCACGCCGCGGCCAGCCCCACGCTCGACCGCGTACGCGCGGCCCGGTCGCTCTCCTGCGGCGTCGATCTGGAGGAGCCCGAGTACACGCTGGACGACGCGCACGGCAACCACTCCAAGTTCGACGCCGAGCTCTGCGAGGCCGTCGCCGTGGCCGTTCTGGGCCGCGAAGCCAAATTCGTCCTGCACCAGTATCGCGACGAGGCCGACGCGCTCAAGGCGCTCAAGAAGGGCGAGATCGACCTCGTGGCCGCTGGCTCGCCGTATCTGGACAACGACAACGGCTCCTTAGCCTTCGGCCGCCCGATCTTTTACGACAGCCAGGGCATCCTGGTGAACCGGGACCTGAGCGTCGATTCGGCCAAGGGCCTGGAAGGCAAGAAGATCTGCTTCTTGATCGGCACCGAGATCGAGCGCCAACTGACCGCGTATATGAACCGGCGCAAGGTCCGCTTCATCCCCGGCCCCTTCTCGGAAGAGGGCGAGATGGAAGTGGCGCTGGTGTCGCGCACATGCACGGCCATCTCGGCCGATGTCTCGCAACTGGCCTACGAGCGCACCAACTTCAAGGGGCTGGCCAAGGACTACATCATCCTGCCCGATGTCGTGGCAACCGACCCGCTGGCTCCGGTGACCCTGACCGGCGATCCGCAGTGGTCGGCCATCGTGAACTGGACGATGCATGCGCTGGTGCTGGCCGAGGAGTCCGGCGTTACGCGCGACAACGTGGAGCGGATGAAGAAGAGCGACGATCTGGCGGCGCAGCGGCTGCTGGGCGTCAACCGGGGCTGGGGCCAGTTTCTGGGGCTGGACGACGAGTGGGCCGCGCGCGCGGTGCAGGCGGTGGGCAACTACGGCGAGGTCTTCGAGCGCACGCTGGGAGCCGGCTCGCCGATGCGGCTGGAGCGCGGACAGAACCGGCTGTGGAGCGCGGGGGGACTGCTGCTGGCCGAACCGCTGCGCTGAGGCGCGCTGGCTCTTGTCCCGCGACGGGCCGCGGGTGTAATGTCGCCCTCATGCACTGGGCGACTGCGGAAGAACGGCGCAATCTGGGCCAGGCGCGGCGCAAGCAGGTGGGCCGGCAGCAGCACGACGAACTCCACCCGAAGGCGCGCACGCGGAGCGCGCTCGAGCTGGTGGAGCGTTCGATGCGCGGGCGGGTGCCGCACCTGGTCAAGCTCAGGTACCAACTGATGGCGGAGTCGCCCTTCGGCTACTTCCGCGGGGCGGTGGCGGTAATGGCCGCGGACCTGGCCGTGCTGCCCTCGACCGGCCTCGTTTGCCAGATCTGCGGCGACGCCCACGTGCGCAACCTGGGCGCATTCGCCGCGCCGGACGGGCGGCTGGTCTTCGACATCAACGATTTCGACGAGAGCATCCGCGGGCCCTTCGAGTGGGACCTGAAGCGCCTGGCCGCCTCGCTGGTGCTGGCCGGGCGCGCGGCGGGCCAAAAGGACGGCGCGGCGCGGGCCGCGGTGGAGAAGTGCGTGGAGCGCTACGCCGCCCAGATGCGGGAGTTTGCGGGGATGCCGCTGATCGAGGTCGCGCGCTTCGGTGTGCATCGCATCGGGGAGGCCGAGCCGGTGCAGGTGGCGCTGAAGAAGGCCGAACGCTCCACGCCGCTGCACACGCTGGAACAACTGACCGAACCCGCCCAGACGAAGGAGGGCGAGGCGGCGGCGCGGCGCTTCCGGGAGATCAAGCCTGTGCTGACCCGCGTTTCGACAACGCAACAGGCGGTGGTGCTGGCCGCTCTGGGCGCTTACCGGCAGACGCTGGAGCCGCAGCGGCAACACCTGCTCTCGCTCTACCGGCCGGTGGACGTGGCCTTCAAGGTGGTGGGCACGGGCTCGGTGGGGACGCGCGACTACTGCATTTACTTAGAGGGCAATGGCGCGAACGATCCGCTCTTCCTGCAGGTCAAGGAGGAGCCGGCCTCGGGCTACACGGCGTATCTGCCCGACGCGCAGCCGCCGCACCACAACGGCCAGCGCGTGGCCCAGGGGCAGCGCGCGATGCAGGTGGTCTCAGACCCGTTCCTGGGCTGGACGCACTTCGGCGGGCGCGACTACCTGGTGCGGCAACTGAACGACCACAAGGGCTCGATCGAGCTGGAAGACCTGACCGGCGGCGGACTGGAGGGCTACGCGGAGGTCTGCGGCGAGTTGCTGGCCCGCGGCCATGCCCGCTCGAGCGACCCGCAAATTCTTTCCGGCTACATCGGCTCGGGAGACGGATTCGCCGAGGCACTGGCGCGCTTTGGAGCGGCCTACGCCGACCAGACGGAGAAGGACTGGAAGGAGCTGCGGCGGTCGAGCAAGGGGGACAAGGCATAAGGCGCCTTTTCCCCTCCGAGCCGCGCCGGGCGGCGTACAATCCGGGTGACCTCGATACAGGCCGATTCGGAGGGCTCTGCCATGCGATTCACCCGCATTTTTGCCATCGTTCTTCTTGTGCTGCTGGGCGTGGGGGCCGTGGCAGGCGCCGTGCCGATGTTAGCCGACCCCAACGGGACGCCGCTGGGAATGACAAAGAGCCTACTGGAGCACTCGCCGTTTCCCTCGTTCCTGATCCCAGGGCTGGTTTTGCTTTTCGCCAACGGCGTGCTGGCCCTCTGGGTCGCGGTGCTGGCGGTGCGCCGGAGCCGCGACTATGGCTGGTGGATCGCCGCACAGGGAGCGATTCTGACCGGCTGGATCGCGATTGAGTGCATCTTCCTGCGCGCAGTGGCCTGGCCGCACTATCTCTACGGCGGCTGGGGGCTGGTGCTGATGGCCTGCGGCCTGGCCCTTCGCAACGACCGCAAACCGCAATCCTGATTTCAATCTGCTGGAGACGAATCGCATGAACCGTCGCACCTTTGCCCAAACTCTGGCCGCCGCAGCAGCGGCCGCCGCTTCGCCTTCGTTCGCGCTGGCACAGGCGGAGGCAACCGCCGGGAGGCAGCCGGCAACCTCGCTTTCCGTCATGCTGTGGACGGTCTTCAACAACCTGCCCTTCGAGCAGCGTCTGGAGAAGATTGCCGAGGCAGGCTACAGCCAGGTGGAGTTGGTGGGCGAGTACGCCCACTGGACCGAGGCCGAGTTTGCCCGCGCGAACACCGCGCGCAAGCGGCTGGGCATCCGCTTCGACGCGACCGCAGGCTTGGGGCACGGCATCGGCGACCCCGCCGCGCGCGAGGGCTTTCTGGCCGAGCTGAAGGCCGGGCTCCAGCCGATGGAGACGCTCGGCTGCCCGGCGATGATCGTGCTCTCAGGTAATGTGGTGGAGGGCCTGAGCCGGGAGCAGCAGCACGCCGCCTGCATCGAGACGCTGAAGCAGGCCGCGCGCACGATCGAGGGCAGGACGATCGACGGACGGCCGGTGAAGCTGCTGCTGGAGACGATTGACCCCGAGGAGAACCCGAAGTACTACCTGACCACGATGGCCGAGTGCTTTGAGGTGGTGCGCGCGGTCAACCATCCGCAGGTGCGCTGCCTCTACGACTTCTTCCACGAGCAAATCGCCGAAGGTAACCTGATCGAGAAGCTCGAAAAGAACATCGAGTGGATTGACCTGGTGCACATCGCCGATGTGCCCGGCCGCCACGAACCCGGTACCGGCGAGATCAACTACACCAGCATCTACCGCACGCTGGCGCGGCTGCATTATCGCGGCACGGTGGCCATGGAGTTCCTGCCCACGGGCGAGCCGGTGGCGGCGCTGCGC
>JBAVMZ010000589.1:0-8495 GCA_049690595.1 Occallatibacter sp.
GTGGAACTGGAGCGGCTGGCTGCCGCCCACCAGCCGCGCGGCTGGGCGCGCGCTCTGCGCCAACGGGCCGCTGTGGCTCCGGCCGTCATCGCCGAGATCAAGAAGGCATCTCCCTCCAAAGGTCTGATTCGCGAGGACTTCGACCCGGCTTGGATCGCCAGCCGTTACCAGGCCGGCGGCGCCGCCGCGCTCTCCGTGCTCACCGACGAACCCTACTTCCACGGCAGCCTGCGCAACCTGGATCTGGCCTCGGCCGCCGTGCCCCTGCCCTGTCTGCGCAAGGACTTCATGGTCGACGAGTACCAGGTGCTGGTGGCCCGCGCCCATGCGGCCGACGCCATCCTGCTCATCGCCGCCGCGCTCACCGGCGAGGAGATGCGCCGCCTGGCCCAGGCAGCTCGCGCCTTTTCGCTCGACGTGCTGGTCGAGATCCACACCGGCGACGAACTGGACCGCGTCCTCGACACGCTGGGCTCCGGCGCGGCCGACGCCATCGGCGTCAACAACCGCAACCTGAGGACCTTCGAAGTCCGCCTGGAAACCTCGCTCGAACTTGTCGAGCGCATCCCTGCTTCGGTGGTGCGGGTAGCGGAAAGCGGCATCGCCGCCCCGGAGGACCTGGCGCGCCTGCGCGCCGCCGGCTTCGATGCCTTCCTGATCGGCGAAAGCCTGATGCGCCAGCCCGACCCCGGCGCCGCCCTGGCCGCCCTGCTGGCCGCAACGGAGGCCCTGCCATGAGCCTTTGGATCAAGATCTGCGGCAATACCTCGCTGGACGACGCCCGCGTGGCCGCCGACGCCGGCGCCGACGCCCTCGGCTTCGTCTTCACCCCCAGCCCGCGCCAGGTCACAGTGGCCCAGGCCGCTGCCATCCACAAGCGGCTGCCGGCCTCCGTCGAGCGCATCGGCGTCTTTGTCGACGCCTCGATGGACGAGATCTTCGCCACCGTGCGCGGCTGCGGGCTCACCGGCGTCCAACTGCACTTCGACATCGACGCCGATTTCACCGCCGGCCTGCGCGCGCGGCTCGGTCCTCTGCTGCGCATCCTGCGCGTCGTCCACTTCGGTCCCGAGGCCGCGGCGCAGCTTGAGGCCATCGCCGCCGACGAGAACGTCGACGCGGTGCTGGTCGACTCGCGCACAATGGCCGCCGTCGGCGGCACCGGCGTCGCCTACGACTGGAACGCGGCCCGCACCTCGCTCTTCCAGAACCATCCGGCCGCCAAGCCGCTCGTTGCCGCCGGCGGCCTCACCCCCTGGAACGTCGCCCAAGCCATCTCCACCCTCCGCCCCTGGGGCGTCGACGTCGCCTCCGGCGTCGAAGAGGAGCCTGGCCACAAGGACCACGACGCCCTCCGGGCGTTCATTGCCAACGCCCGCGCCGCGCGACGGGGGTAGCGGCGATGCACAGGCCGATTCCGGTTGAGGAAGTGATTGCCTCCATGCCGAGGGAGCAACAGGAGGCCATTGCTAGACGAGGAGCCGAGCTGGCAGCCCGAGTGACACGGCGCATGATCCTGGCGGAAACGCGCAAGGACCCGCGCCTGTCCACCATGCAGCGTACCGTCGCCGCCATGGGCGGCCACCTGACCCTGATGACAACCTGCCCGAAGCAGGAACCGGTGATTCTCGTCGGCTCGCAGGCTGCGGTGAAGACCGCGAGCCTGGCCAAGAGGGCTTGATGGGCTTGAAGGTCGATCATTCGGGCCCGAAATGCCGGGGAACGCACTCGCCGTCACCGCTTGAAACAACGACACTCGCCGCCCTGTACACTAGAAAGTTCCCCACTTTGCACGCAACCGCACAGGAGGCCTCCACCGATGGCGTCGGCTCCACATCCCGCTAACCCTGCCGAGCCGCGGCCTGGCCGCTTCGGCGCTTACGGCGGCCGCTACGTGCCGGAGACGCTCATGGCGGCTCTGCTTGAACTCGAGCACGAGTACGAGGCGGCCAAGGCGGACCCCGCCTTCCAGGCCGAGCTCGACTCCCTGCTCCGCGACTTTGCCGGCCGCCCCACGCCGCTCTACTTCTGCAAGCGGCTGACCGAACAGCTCGGCGGAGCGAAGATCTACCTCAAGCGCGAGGACCTGCTCCATACCGGCGCGCACAAGATCAACAACGCGCTGGGCCAGGGACTGCTGGCGCGGCGGATGGGCAAGAAGCGCGTGATCGCCGAGACCGGGGCCGGCCAGCACGGGGTGGCCACGGCCACCGTCTGCGCCCTGCTCGGCCTGGAGTGCGTCGTCTACATGGGCGATGTGGACATGGCCCGCCAGGAGCTCAACGTCCTGCGCATGAGGTTGCTCGGCGCGGAAGTCCGCGGCGTCAGCTCCGGATCGAAGACCCTCAAGGACGCCATCAGCGAGGCCATGCGCGACTGGGTCACCAACGTCCGAACCACCCACTACCTGCTCGGCTCGGCGCTCGGCGCGCACCCCTATCCCACCATGGTGCGCGACTTCCACCGCTGCATCGGCCGCGAAATGCGCGAGCAGATTCTGCTCAAGGAGGGCCGCCTGCCCACGGCCATCGTCGCCTGCGTCGGCGGCGGCTCGAATGCCATCGGCGCTTTCTACGACTTCCTCGGCGATAAGGGTGTGCGCCTTATCGGTGTGGAGGCCGGTGGCCGCGGCACCGCGCTGGGCGAGCACGCGGCCCGCTTCCGCGGCGGCGTCCCCGGCGTGCTGCAAGGGACGTACTCCTATGTTCTTCAGGACGAGAACGGCCAGATCGCGCTCACGCACTCGGTCTCCGCGGGCCTCGACTATGCATCGATCGGCCCCGAGCATGCCGCGCTGCACGACTCCGGCCGCGCCGAGTACACATCGCAGGACGACGCCGCGGCGCTCGACGCCGTGGTGCGCCTGTCGCGCACCGAAGGCATCCTGCCCGCGCTCGAAAGCGCCCACGCCGTCGCCGAAGCCCTGCGCATGGCGCCCGCGATGGACCCCCGTGACATACTGGTGGTAAACCTCTCTGGCCGCGGCGACAAGGACATGGGCATCCTGGCCCGCGAGCTGAAGATCGAGGGAGCCTGATGGGCGGGGGACAACGGGACTAAGGGACTGAGGGACTAGGGGGCCAAGGGACTAAGCAGGCCGTGGCAAAAGTCCAGCTCATTGAAAAACGTCCCTCAGGGGGCTAAAGCCCACGGTCTGTTATCAAGCATTTGCGGCACGACTGAAGTCGTGCCCTTTCAAAACGTGACTTTCACCACGGGCTGTAAGGGACCACGAACTGCGAACTACGAACTGCCAACTACGAACTGCGAATCACGAACTGCGAATCACGAACTGCGAATCACGAACTGCGAACTGCCAACTACGAGCTGCGAACTACGAACTACGAACTGTAATATGCCGATACGCTTTGAGCACAAGCCGGGTCTGGTGGTCTATCTGACGGTGGGCGATCCATCGCTGGATGCGACGCGGGCCATCGCCATCGCGGCCATTGACGCCGGCGCCGACGTCCTCGAGCTGGGCGTGCCCTTCAGCGATCCGCTGGCCGACGGCCCGGTGATTCAGCGCGCCATGGAGCGGGCCGTCGAGCGCGGCGTGCGCCTGGCCGACGTGCTCGCCCTGGCCCGCGAGATTCGCGCGGCGCGGCCGCAGGCGGGCCTGGTCGTCTTCAGCTATTACAACCCGATTCTGCGCTATGGACTCGAGAAGTTCGCGGCCGACGCGGCTGAGGCCGGAGTCGATGGCGTGCTCGCCACCGACATGATCGTCGAGGAGGCTGCGGAGTATCTTGCCGCACTTGATACACACGGCCTCGCCCCTGTCTTTCTGGCCGCGCCCACCTCGCCCGCCGAGCGCCTCGAGGCCATTGCCAGGCACTCGCGCGGCTTCGTTTACGCCATCTCGCGCACCGGCATCACCGGCAAGCAGCAGACGATGACCTCCGACGCCGAAGCCCTCGTCGCGCGCATCCGCCGCCAGATGGAGAAGGCCGGCAACACGCTGCCGGTGGCCGTCGGCTTCGGCATTTCGAACGCCGGGCACGTGGCCCAGGTGGCCAGCTTCGCCGATGCCGCCGTTGTCGGGAGCGCCATTGTCGAACTGATCGAGCGCTCGGTGCCAGACGAAGCGCCCGGCGCGGTGGCCCGATTTATCAAGGGCCTGCGCCATCCCACGGCGGCGCAGGCCCGGTGAAGAGACCCAAGCTATCAGCTGTCAGCTATCAGCCTTTCCGGTGGCGGAAAGGCCCGCGCGGCTCGCGCAAGCCACAGCTGAGAGCTGAAAGCTACGCTTTCCATACGAGGATGCGATGACTTTGGAGGAATTGCGCAACCGAATCGATGTGCTCGACCGCCAACTGGTGGAGCTGCTCAGCGAGCGGGCCCGCGCGGCGCAGATGGTGGGCCACCTGAAGGCTGCCACCTCGCTGCCGGTCTACGAGCCGGCGCGCGAAAAAGAGGTCTACGCGAACGTGCGCGCGGCCAACAAAGGCCCGCTGCCCGACATCGAGCTGACCCACATCTACGAGCGCATCATCGACGTCATGCGCGCCTTGCAGCGCAATGAGTTGGCATCGCAGAGAAATGCCCAGGCCGCCGCGCCGGGCCAGGCGGGGGGCGCCCCAGCGCCCGAGACAGGGAAGAGACCATGATCGTAGCCATGCAGGAGAAAGCCACCGACGAGCAGATCTATGCCGTCATCGAAATGATGGAAGAAGCCGGGCTCGACGTGCACCGCACGACGGGGGCGAGCCAGACGATTCTGGCCGGGGTGGGGCAGACCGCGAAGGTGGACCTGAGCGTCTATGAGGTCCTGCCCGGGGTGCATCACGTGCACCGCATCAGCTCGCCTTACAAGCTGGCCGGCCGCGGCTTTCGCCCGGAAGGCACCGTGGTCGAGTTCCCCAACGGCGTGACGGTGGGCGGCAATACGGTGGCCGTCATGGCCGGGCCGTGCTCCATCGAGAACCGCGAACAGATCTTCCTGACCGCGGCGCGGGTCAAGGCCGCCGGCGCCAGCTTCCTGCGCGGCGGCGCCTTCAAGCCGCGCAGCTCCCCATATGCCTTCCAGGGCCTCGGCATTCCTGGCCTCGAGCTGATGCACGAGGCCGCGCAGACGCACGGACTGCTGACCGTCAGCGAAGTCATGGAGATCTCGCAGATCGAGCCCATGCTGCCCCTCGTCGATCTCTTCCAGGTCGGCGCGCGCAACATGCAGAACTTCAACCTGCTGCGCGAGCTCGGCCAGACGCGCAAGCCGGTGCTGCTCAAGCGCGGCATCGCCGCCACCATCGAAGAACTGCTGCTCTCGGCCGAGTACATCATGGCCGGCGGCAACTACGACGTCATCCTCTGCGAGCGCGGCATCCGCACCTACGAGACGGCGACGCGCAACACCATGGACATTTCTGCGATTCCGGTGGTGAAGAAGCTCTCGCACCTGCCCATCGTCGCCGACCCCTCGCACGGCACCGGCCGCCGCGACATGGTGGCGCCGATGGCGCGCGCCGCCGTGGCCGCGGGCGCGGACGCGATCCTGGTCGAAGTCCACCCGAACGCCGACAAGGCAGCCAGCGACGCCGCGCAGACGCTCTACCTCGAACAGTTCGACGAGTTGATGGGCCAGTTGCGCGTCATCGCCACGGCCGTCGGCCGAACGCTGTAAACCAAGCGGAGTTGGCGGGGCTCGCGGAGTTAGCGGCGTTCGCAGCGCAAGGCGAAAGGGCAGTGTGCGCTTCTGCCAACTCCCCTGACGCCGCTAACGTCGCTAACCCCACCGCGTCCGCTCGATCTGCTAACCTGCAATCACAGGCGCCGCCGTCAGGACGCCAGCTCCGCTGACTCCGCTGGTTTGCCCATGATCGAACGCATCGCCATCCTCGGAACCGGACTGCTCGGCACCTCGGTCGGCCTCGCCCTGCGCGCCTCTGGCTTTCGCGGCACGCTCACCGGCTGGAACCGCGGCGCCGAGGGCGGCAACGCCGCTCTAGCCATGGGCGCGGTGGATGCGCTCGACCCCGACCCCATCGCATGCGCCCGCGCGGCGCAGGTGACGGTGCTCTCGGTGCCCATCTACGCCACGCTCGACCTGATGGAGAAGCTCTCGGGCGTCCTCGGTTCCGAGCACATGGTCACCGACGTCGGCTCGACCAAGGCGCAGATTGCCGCGGCGGCCGGCCGCCTCTTCAACACGCCCGAGCGCGCGGCTTTCCTCCCTGGCCATCCCATGGCCGGCAAGGAGCGGGGCGGCGCGGCGCTGGGTGATGCGAACCTCTTCCGCGGCGCGGTCTGGATCTTCACCGACGACCCGGAGTGGCAGCGCTCGCCGCACTCGGCGGCCCTGGTGAAGGGCTGGCGCGAGTGGGTCCAGGCCATCGGCTCCAAGACCATCGACATTGACCCCGCGCGCCACGACGAGATGGTGGCCTGGGTAAGCCACCTGCCGCAGTTCGTGGCCACCGCGCTCAGCGCGCTGCTCGAAGAAGAAGTGGGCGAGGCGCCGGAGCTCAAAGACGTGGGCGGCCGCGCGCTGCGCGAGATGACGCGCCTGGGCGCAAGCCCCTACTCCATGTGGCGCGACATTGCCCAGACCAACACCGAGGCCATTCAGCGCGCGCTCTTTGCACTGGAGCAGCGGCTTGCCCACCTGCGCGAGAACCTGCGCACGCCCCAGTTGCGCGAGGAATTCGAGCAGGCCAACCGCTTCCGCCGCGAGTAGGCCGGCACCCTCAGTGGTACACCTGGCCCATGCAGCCCGCCGCGCGGCTCTGCAGCGTGTTCTGGCCCACCCTCACCCGCGCCGTCGTCGCGCCGCCGTCGATCCAGATGCTGCGTGGGACCTTGTCTCTGGTTCCGCAGCCCGTCATCTCGTTGCCCTCGATGGTCACATCCAGGGCGCCGAAGCCCACCACCACGCAGGTGCCCCAGCCGTTTTTCACCGAGCAGTGGTTGCCCACCACAGTCACATTCTTCGCGGTCGCACCGGGTGTGTACGGGCCGGTCCAGCATTTGCCCTCGCCCGACTTCGGGCATTCGTACACGTCGCCGACGAGGATTTCGCCGTTCAGCGGCCAGCCCTCCCAGTGGTTGTTGCCGAGGCAGGTGTTGCCCTTCACCAGCACATCGCGCGAGGGCAGCAAGCCGGTCGAAAAGTTGCTGCGGTAGGTGCCGCCCGAGCGGGTTACCTGGATGCACCAGTTGGACGAGCCGGAGATCGTGTTGCCGGTCACGGTGGCGTTCCAAGCGCCGGTCACGTCGATGCCCGCGCCGTTATTGCCCACGGAAGCGGTGTTGTTGGTGATGAAGCAGTCGGCCACCTGCTGTCCGTCGCCGGTACCGCCGTTGCAGGCGTAGGGCGCGTCGTGCGAGTTGGTCGACGAGTTTTGGTCGATGATGCAGTCCGACGAGCCGTTGGAGCAGACCATGCCCTCGGACTCCTCGGCCTGGTTGTTGGCGATGCGGACGTGCGCAGTGTTGGTGGTCATCACCGGCCAGCCGGGTAGCTTCAGGAAGCGATTGTGGGAGACATAGAGCTTCTCCAGCGGCCTGTCCTTTTTGCCCGCCATCACGATGCCGGAGATCCAGAAGCAGCCGTACGGATTTGCGGGCGTTCCCTTGCACAGATCGGCGCCGTAGCCCTGGCCGTTGCCGTCGAAGGTCATCTTGTGGACGCTCTCGTTGTTGCCGGCGAAGCGGATGAGGACGGCGTAAAAGATGCGCGGCGGCACGACGCCCACCTGCGCGTTATACGGCTGCGTAGGATGCGGCGAGGCGGTGTACGGCAGCAGCGCCAGTTGGCTCGAATCGCCGTCGCCCTGGATGGTGACGTTGCTGGCGTGCGAGGGCGCGAAGTCCAGGAAGACGCCGCCCGTGGCGCCCGGCTTGAAAGTCTCCATCCCGGCGAGTGGATTGATCATGTAGCGCCCTGCAGGGAAGTAGAGCTCGACCGGTCCGGAGGCCGCGGCGTCAATCGCGGCCTTGCCCGCGGCCACCACGCAGGCGCTGTCGTCCTTGACGCCGTTGCCGGCGCAGCCGAAGTTGCGCACGTTGATCACCTTCACGGCTTGCGCCTCCACAAAGGCACACTGCGCTGCAACCACCGCCAGGACCAGCAACAGAAACCGCTGCTTCATCTCTCTCCTTCGCATCGCCGCCGACCGAGGCGCGCGTCCACCGCGGAGCCGGGCGGCAATGCACATCAGTGTAACTCCCGGGAGCAGCGCTGTTGGCAGAGAAGGATGGCCGGCGAATTCGGCCAGTCACACCGTCTCGTGCGTCGGGTCGAGCGTCTGGAAGCCCTCGTCTTTCGCGGCCTCCAGCATATGCGGCAACACGGAAACGAAGACTATGTCGGTGCCGTGGAACATCTCGCGGGCCGCCAGTGCCGCGCCCAGTTGCAGAGCCTCGGGCCAGCGCAGCGCGGTGCGGTCCAGTAGTTGACGCGCCGCTTCAAGCACCCCGGGATTAAGCGGCTGCTGCACCATGCGCGCGGACTCAAGGCGAAGGGTCTCGAGCGCGGATGCGGCGTCCTCCGTCGT
>JBAVMZ010000590.1:0-8148 GCA_049690595.1 Occallatibacter sp.
GGCATGGGCCTGCGCCGCCGCCTGCAACCCCTCCAGCCGCTCGATCAAAGCCTCGTCCTGCCCCTCGCCTTCGCCGCCGTCGGCCTCGATAGCCTTCAGAATCGAGCGCAGCCCATCCAGCAGTTCCAGCAGTCCGGTGATCACCGCCTGGCTCGCCTCGAGCTTGCCCTCCCGCAGCAGCCCCAGCAGATTCTCCCCCGCATGGGCCAGCGTCTCCAACCGCTTGAAGCCCAGAAACCCCGTCGTTCCCTTGATCGTGTGCACCGAGCGAAAGATCTCGGCCAGCAGCCCCGTCTCCTGCGGACGCTCTTCGAGCTCGGTCAGGCAACGCTCCATCCGGTCCAGACCTTCCTGGCTCTCGATCAAGAACTCTCGTGTCAGTTCGTCCATCGCATCTCTCGCATCCCGCCCGGACCGCCGTTCCCGGCGCGGCAGCCTCTCAAGCCCCTTATCGGTTGGAAGCAGCGCGACTTGAGGGACCGAGGGACCGAGGGACAAGGGCCAAGGGACAAAGGACCAAGGGACTATCGATCGGGGAACAGAGAGTAAGTGGCAGAAAGTAAGTATCCTCCGGGAGAGTCGGAGGCTTTCGGATTCGCACCCTCTCAAAGGGGCCTGCGCCGGAGCGCTCCATGCCGGCGGAAGCCACCCGCCCCCCACAGAGGCCACTCACCCCGCGCCGTTGGCGCAGCGTTGGTTAGCCCCGCGCTTCAGCGTTGGGTTGGCGTTACCAGCAACGTTTCCAGAGTCCCGTAGCCGCCCGCGCCGTAGGCGCAGCGTTGGTTAGCCCCGCGCTTCAGCGTGGGGTCGGCGTTACCAACAACGTTTCCGGAGTCCCGTAGGGACGGCGTTTCCTGCCCCTATCCATCCTCCTGGCTCTTTTGCTGAAGCGAGGAGGGAACAAAAACCGGGGGCAACTCCCGGAAATGTCAAACCGCTACGGCCACCCCGGCAAATCCGGGGGTTCTCCTGGTTGGAATAGGAAGCTCGGTAAGGGCCGGAGCCAAGCTCCGGCCATGTACAGCCCGGCCGCCGATGCGATAGGCTCAGAATTCGCGCCCTGCGCGATGGGGAGACGGACCATGGAGCCCGAAAAGGGGCGGAACGAAGAGCTGGAGAGACTGCTGGCGGAGGCGCGCCGCGCCGCCGAAAACGCCTATGCGCCCTACTCGGGCTTCCGCGTGGGGGCGGCGCTGCTGCTCGACAATGGCGAGACGGTCTCCGGCGCCAACGTCGAGAACGTCAGCTATGGGCTGACCATCTGCGCCGAGCGCTCGGCGCTGGTCAGCGCGGTTTCCCGATTCGGACCCTCGGTCCGCATTGAAGCCGTGGCCGTGACCAACCTGAACCACGCCCCCAGCCCGCCCTGCGGCGCCTGCCGCCAGATGCTGGCCGAGTTCGCCTCGCCCGCCGCGCCGGTCCTCTTCCCCTCCGAATCCGGCCCGCGGACGATGACCTTCGCCGAGCTGCTGCCCGCTGGATTCGAGATGAAGCTCCGCTGAGCTCCCCGGCGAGGGCCGCCCCGCGCACCCTCGCCCGAGCCGAATCCGCCCGCGCAAATCCTGATCTCTGGCCGCCTGAGGTTGTACCAAAGCCGGGTGCCCCAGGTCCCCGATTCTGGGACCTGGGAAACCACGGAACTACACGGTTACAGTACTATACCGGTTCCAGAATAGCTGTACCCCGGAAGCGATCGACTCAAGTGGCATTTTCCTCAAGAAAATGCCACCTTGCACCATGCCAGCAAGGGCACGGGAATTCTGGAACCGGTCTAGTCCCCCATCACCGGCGATTGCAACGTGCACTCGGCCGGTGGATTGGCGAAGTGGATGGCGCCGGAGGCGTCGGTGCAGAGCGACGGGCCGAGCTGCCCGGCGACCGGCTTGGCCACGATGAAGTACTGCGAATTCTGCTTGCCGGCCACTTCGCCGCCGGGAATGCTGATGGCGAACTGGTAGCCGTTCTTCGTGCCCGAGGCCAGCGCGGCGTCGATCAACCCGGCATGATCCGCGTCGGGTGTCCCCGAGGCCGGACCAAGCTTCGCCAGCGAAGCAGTGAAACCGCTGTTGTTGGTCGCGGTGGTGTAGGTGTTCGTGTAGGTCATCTCGGCGCTGTTCAGTTGGCCCAGAGATTGCCAGGCGCTCTCAAGGTTGCCGCTGGCCTGCGCGAGACTGTCCACCGTGGCTCCCTTGAACCATCCGGCCAGGACCTTTCCCTGCAGGCTGATGGGAGTCACCATGCCGTGGACGCGGCCGAGCACGGCCTTGCCGTAGATGGGTCCGGGGGTATCCAGACCCTTGCTGGGCTTGAGTATCCACTTGCCGTCCATCCCCAGCAGGCCCAACCCGTCGGGCGTCGTGGCAACCTGAATCTCACCCTCCCGCGCGTCGAAGTTGAACTCGCCGGGGTTGACTTGAAACTTGCCCCTCCTGTCGATAATGCCGCTATGGCCGGCGACGGTCACCGCGGCGCGGCCGCCCGTGAACATCGTGGCGCGGTCGAACTGCGGGTTGATCCGCAGCTTGCCCGACCTGTCGATGTAGCCCCACTTGCCGCCCACGATGACCGCGGCCAGCCCGTCGGAGAAGCTTGCGGCCCCGTCGAACTGGGGCGCGATGGCAAATGCGCCGGTGCGGTCGATGTAGCCGAACTTGCCCGTGGTGCGCGCCCAGGCCAGCCCTTCGGAGAAGCCGTCGCTGTCGGTCGAGTTAAAGTGCGGCTGGATCGCGAAGGCCCCCGACCTGTCGATGTAGCCCCAGCCGCCATCGCCGCGGACAGGCGCCAGACCGTCGTGAAAATAGCCCGCCTCGTAGAACTGCGGGTTCACGGCGTACTGGCCCTTTTTGTCGATAAAGCCCCAGCGGTTGCCCAGGCCCACGCGGGCCAGCCCCTCGACGAAGGGGCCAGCGCTGTCGAACTGCGGGGGAATCGCCAGCTTCCCGCTCTTGTCGATGTAGCCCCATTTGCCGTCCTTCAGAACGCCGCAGAGACCTTCGTTGAAGGCGACGGCCTGGCCGCTCACATCTGAGAAGGCAACCCCCTCCCACACGGCGGGGATCGCCACCTTGCCGTCCAGGTCGACAAACCCCAGGCGAATGCCGGCCTTGCCTTCGGTGGCAAATTCGGTGAAGGGATAAAGGCCCGGATCCTCCACCTTGTACGCCGGGGCGGGCCGATGGAACCACCACCAGCCAACTACGCAGAGCACCACGACCACCGCGCCCAGCGCCAGCATGAGCTTGCTGCGGGATGAGAGCGGCGCGCGTGGAGCCGGCGCAACCGGAGCCTCAGCCTCGATAGGAGCCGCGGAACCTTCGACCGGAGCCGCGTCCGCTTCCGCCGCGCCGAACTTTCGGCCGCACTTGACACAGAACTTCTTGCCCTCTTGCAACTGGGCGCCACAACCTGGACAGAACATATCGCTATCTCCTCTTGTGTGTTGCCGTGCTTGCTTCCGGCTTTTCAGTGCGCGGTCTTGCCCAGCGTGGCGATGACAATGAGCCCGCCGGCGGCTATGGCCGAGAAGCTCAGGCCCAGCACCCAAAGGCCAAAGCCGGCGATCGTCTGGAGGAAAGGAACAAAGAGCAGCTCGCCGATCAGGGCCGGCCCGAAGAGCGAGCCGATCATGATCAGAAAACCTGCCAGCAGCAGCCTGCGCGGCACATCGGCGGTACGGCCTATGTAGAGCAGAACGCCGGCGCCGATGGCCAGAATCAGCAGGAAGTAAACAGCCCCGATCAGCTTGCCGGCGCCGAAACCGGAGATGCTGACATGCGCCATCTCCCCGCCGCCGAACTGGCCAAAGAGGCCGCCAAGGCCGCCAAGGTCAGGCGTGGAGAACCACGGCAGGAAGAAGGCAATCACCGCGCCAACCACACCGCCGGCCACGAACTTCTCGCCCAGTGAGAGCGAGGCAAGGAATTGCTTGCCCTTTTCGGCGATCTCGGAAGCGGAAGCCGCGGCGGCCGCGGCGCCCGGTGCGGGTTTGGGTGGGAGCGCGGCGCCGCAGAACTCGCAGAAAGCGTTCGAATCGGCGTTGGCTTTGAAGCAGGCTGGGCAGTTCATCGGCAGTTCCCTTTCCATGGTTGGCCGCGCGCGCCTGGGCGCAAAGGCATCGGCGCCCGCGGAGGTTAGAGCCGCTGCCGCGGGGCGCGAGTTCCCCGGGGGGCAGGCAGCCAGGCTTGGGTTGAGCTGGGAGATGGTCCCGTGCCGGGCGGCAACGGTCCGTCAGCGCGAATGAAATGGGCTTCGAACGAGGTCACAGGGTAGCCCCTTACTGCGTTAGGCACGCTTCGTTGACCCGGAGGAGAGGACGGAGCAGCGTAACCGGACGCCCTCGCCCGTGTCAACCCTCGTATCGGACCCGTGCACGCCGCTCGGCACCGGGCCGCCGGTTGCGATAATCTGGGCAATTGGAGCGGCGCGCCGGCATCTTCACGCGCCGAATGCACTGCGGACCTCTTCGCGAGGCCCGCACCGAGCAGCGAAACACCAACCAGCACCCAAGAGTCCCGATCGCAAGATGCCTGCAAGCCAGATCCACCACATGATCGACCTGATCCGCCGCAAGAGAGACGGCGGCTCCCTTAGCCCCGCCGAACTCGAGTTCGTTACCCGCGGCGCGGCCTCCGGCTCCATCCCCTCCGAACAACTGGCCGCCTGGCTGATGGCCGCCTGGCTCCGCGGCCTCACCCTCACCGAGATCCGCGCTCTCACCGTCGCCATGCGCGACTCCGGCGAAAAGTTCTCCCCCGCACGGCTCGGCAAACGCGCCGTCGATAAGCACTCCACCGGCGGCGTCGGCGACAAGACCAGCTTCCTCGTCGCGCCCCTGGCTGCCGCCTGCGGCGTCGCCGTGCCCATGATCAGCGGACGCGCCCTCGGCCACACCGGCGGCACCCTCGACAAGCTCGAGTCCATCCCCGGCTTCCGCACCGCGCTCGCACTGTCCGAATTTGAGACAGTCCTCAGCCGCTGCGGCTGCGCCATCGTCAGCCAGACCCCCGCGCTCGTCCCCGCCGACCGCGCCCTCTACGCCCTGCGCGACCGCACCGGCACCGTCGAAAGCCCGGGACTCATCTGCGCCTCCATCCTGAGCAAGAAGCTCGCCGCCGGCCTCAACGCCCTGGTCCTCGACGTCAAGACCGGCTCCGGCGCCTTCCTCCGCGACCGCGAGCAGGCCGAGTACCTGGCCGCCCTGATGGTGGCCACAGCCGAGGCCGCCGGCACCCGCACCGTGGCCCTGATGACCGACATGGACCAGCCGCTGGGCCACGCCGCCGGCAACTGGATCGAGCTGATGGAGTGTATGGAGCTCTTCTCCGGCGCCCTGCCCGATCCGGCCCCCGAAGGCAACGACGACCTGCGCGAGCTCTCCCTCATCCTGGCCGGCTGGATGATCCACCTCGGGGACCAGGCCGCCACGCCCGAAGTCGGCCGCGCCCGTGCCGAAACCGCTCTGATGGACGGCACCGGCCGGCGCGTCTTTCTCGAGATGGTCGAGGCCCAGGGCGGCGACACGGCGATCTTTGAGGAGCCCGCCCGCTTCCACGCGCCCAGCGCCACCCGCGTCCTCCTGGCCACCGAGAGCGGCTTCGTCACCGAAATGGACACCACCGCGCTGGGCTGGGCCGTGCAGCGTACCGGAGCCGGCCGCGAGCGCGCCGGCGAGCCCGTCGACCCACACGCCGGCATCGACTTCCACGCCCGCCGCGGCCTCTGGGTCAGCGAAGGCCAGCCGCTTGCCACGCTCTACGCCACCAACGAACAGATGCTCGACGAACCCGAGGCCCTCTTGCGCGCCGCCATCTCCCAAGGCCCGATGCCGCCCGAAAACCAGCCGCTCATCAACCGCGTCTTCACCCGCCCCGCGGCCGAGCGCCTGCTCGAAGCCGTACGATAAAGAATGATGTCAGAGGCAAGCGATCCCTGATCACTGAGCCTCTTGCGGAACTTCGTTGAGACTGCAACATGTGTCAGGGCACGACTTTAGTCGTGCCGAAGGAGCAACAAAGATATGCTGGGCTTTAGCCCCTGTGTTTTTTTGTTTTCAGCGATTTGCAGTTCCGCAGCGGCTAAAGCCGAAATCCGGATTGGCCATCGGCGGCACGACGAAAGTCGTGCCCTGACACAATCGATTGCCAGCAGGCAATTTTGCAAGATGCTCCACTGACCACTGACGACTGACCACTGACTACTGACCGCTGCCTTTAGGAGCCACCTTGGACCGCTTCACCGGACTGCTGGGCATCCTTGCCGTCTTGCTTGCCGCTTATCTCGGTTCCACCAACCGCCGCCAGATCCGCTGGCGCACCGTCGCCTGGGGCCTCGGCCTGCAGGTGGTCTTCGCCTTCATGGTGCTGCGCTTCGACCTTGGCCAGCGCTTCATGGCCGTGGCCGGCGACGTGGTCACCAAGATGCTCTCGGCCACCTTCGCGGGCACCCAGGTTCTCTTCGGCCAGCTCGGCCTGCCCAACTCCGGCGCATTCGGCAAGCTGCTCGGCCCCAACTCCGGCGCCATCTTCGCCTTCCAGGTGTTGCCCACCATCATCTTCATCTCCGCGTTCTTCGCGGTGCTCTACCACATCGGCCTGATGCAGATCCTCATCCGCGCCATGGCCTGGGTGATGCTGAAGACCATGCGCATCTCTGGCGCCGAATCGATGAACGTGGCCGCCTCCATCTTCATGGGCCAGACCGAGGCCCCGCTCACCATCCGCCCCTTCCTCGCCAAGGCCACCCGCTCCGAGCTGATGACCATCATGACCAGCGGCATGGCCCACGTCTCCGGCGGCATCATGGCCATGTACATCGCCCAGGGTGTCGAGGCCCGCCACCTGCTCTCGGCCGTCATCATGACCTCGCCCGGCACCATCCTCATGGCCAAGATGCTGGTCCCCGAGACCGAAGTCCCCGCCACCGAAGGCCGCGTCGTCATCCCCGAGAGCGAGGAGCACAAGGAAGAGAACCTCATCGGCGCCATCGCCCGCGGCACCATCGACGGCGGCAAGCTGGCCATGAACGTCGCCATCATGCTCATCAGCTTCCTGGCTCTCGTCGCGCTGCTCGACTCGGTCCTCGGCTGGGTCCACGCCCTGGCCTGGATGCACTGGGTGCCCGCCTCGCTCGGCCAGATCCTCGGCCTCGTCTTTTGGCCCGTCGCCTGGCTCATCGGCGTCCCCGCCCACGACTGCTCGGCCATCGGCAACCTGCTGGGCACCCGCATGGCGCTCAACGAGGTCATCGCCTACATCGGCCTGGGCGCCCAGAAAGCCCAGCTCGCCGCCCGCTCCTTCACCATCGGCACCTTTGCCCTCTGCGGCTTCGCCAACCTGGGGTCCATTGGGATGCAAATAGGCGGCATCGGCGCCCTCGTCCCCGAGCGCCGCAACGACCTCGCCCGCCTCGGCGTCCGCGCCATGCTCGCCGGCACCATGGCCAACCTGATCTCGGCCTCGATCGCGGGCATCTTCCTGGGTTGACGCACCAGCCAGGAGGCGGGTCGCCCAGCCCTTGGGCATTTTGCAACAGCCATCGAAACTGGGTGCCCCCGGTCCCTCGCCTTTGGGGACCGGGGATGGAAGGCGGGTCGCCCCGGTCTCAGTGGACATTCCCAACCCCGCTGAGGGTGCCCCCGGTCCCTCGCTTTTGGGGACCGGGGATGGAAGGCGGGTCGCCCCGGTCTCGATGGACATTCCCAACCCCGCTGAGGGTGCCCCCGGTCCCTCGCCTTTGGGGACCGGGGAGAGCACGATCTGAACCTGCGCTCGTTATCGTGCCACCCTCAACCTTCTCACCCGATAGAAAACCGTCAACAGCGTCACCGTCCCACAAGTCACCAGGCTCGCGGCCATGCCCAGAATCAGCGACAGGTCCCGCTGGTAAGCCCCGTGCACGATGCCCACCACCTGCAGCACGCTGAAGCCGCCGAAGGTCAGCAGAGAAATCCCCTCGTCGGTCTTCTTGCGCCAGAGGGCCACGATCTGCGGAACAAAGAGCAGCGCGTTGCAGCCCAGCCCCAGCCCGAAGAGAACGGCGACAATCTCCTTCATGCTCTCGGCCTCCCGGCGCCGAACCGCGCCGCGCTGCGGGCCTTGGCTCTGGCCGCCTCGGCCTCGCGGCTCCTTGGCGGCGCGCTCGATTCCAGCG
>JBAVMZ010000591.1:0-1980 GCA_049690595.1 Occallatibacter sp.
CTCCTCTTCTCCGGCGAAATGAAGGGCGTCTCCGCAGCCGAGAAGCCGGCGGGGCGGATGGGCAAGGGCGAACTCGCCCGGGTCTTTCAGCCAGCCAACGGCATCCAGCCCGGCAAGACCGCCTACCCCAACGTCAAGGTGAAGCTGGCCAGCTATACGGAGTACTACACCGCCACTTGCACCCAGGGGTCGACCGGAAACTGGACCATCGACACGCCGCCCAAGGACGGCAAGACCTCGACCGGGCTCGTCACCGGGACGTTGTCGGATGGAACGTGTCCGGGGGTGGTTTTCACCTTCAACGCCCTCTACTACACCTGGACCAATCTGACCACCAAGGATACGACCGACTCCCTGGAGGCGACGTGGGTGGGCGGCAGCGACTGCTCGAGCTGCTACTCCGACAGTGTCTACACCGTCGATCTGAACCCCACGCAACTGGTGCTGCTCGACCCCTACCTTCTGGTGGGGACCGACGGGGTGTTGAGCACGCAGGCGGCGATCGCTGCCATCTCTTCGGGTAAGACGGCGGCGGGGCTGGTGGCGGACGGGACTTCGGCGGCGGTGGCGCTCTTCAAGGCGCCGTCGAGCCAGCAGGTGACCTTCACGGCGACCAACGGAGCCACTCTGCGGCCTTTCAGTTCGGGATTCCTCAACAGCGGTTCAGGGGCAGGCGCGGCCACCCTGAATGTGACGCCGGCGGCCAGCGGCAACAACTACTATGCGCTGGCGCTGGTGATCGGCGGCCAGCCCCCGGCGGCCAAGACCGGCTCGCAGATCACGGTCACGGCGGTGAGTTCGGGCCTGGCGAACACGCAGACACAGACCATGCTGACGGTGCCCGCGCCGGTGGTCTTCATTCACGGGCTGTGGGGCGGCAAGAGCAGCCTCTCCTCGACCGAGGCTTACCTGGCGAAGATCAACGCCACGTACGCGGCCAATCCCTTTCTGTTGACGCCGGTTTGCTACTCGGTTTACCTGGGCTTTGACGCCGCGGCGGATACCCTCCCCGGGCATGGGGCCGGGTGCGAAGTGACCTCGGCGCAGACTCTGGACCAGTACCTGGCGACAACGCTCTATCCACAGTTGGACGCAAAGCACTGGGTGGGCGGCCGGGTGGATGCGGTTGTGCACTCGATGGGCGGGCTGGTGGCGCGGCACTATTCTGCGACGGCGAACTACAAGTCGATCCGCAACCGCAAGCTGGGGGCATTCCGCAACGTGATTACCCTGGACACGCCGGAGACCGGCTCGGCGCTGGCCACATGGCTGGATGCGAATCCGGGCCGCAAGCGGCTGGCGAGCGCGGGCACGACGCCGTATCTTCTCTGGACCTCAGTCTGCGGCGCCTTTACAAGCACCACGCTGCAGACCTGCTTCTATAACAACGGCATGCCGCTGGCCTACCAGACCCAGGCGCTGAACACGGGCGCTGTGGCTTCGCTGATTCCGGGCAGCGCGCACATTGCTGGGGCGCCTGCGGCCACCGTCTTCAACACCAGCTACGGCAAGTGGTACGCCATCGCCTCGGATTTCAAGGAAACCGACACGCCGGCGTCCCTGCTGCGCGACCTGCTCAACAACCTGGTGGCGGCCACCTACGCCAAGGGAACCACCCCGGCCACGCTGGGCGGCATCCTGGGGACCAAGGACGACGATGTGATTGTCACCGTGGCCAGCCAGACATCGACCGCCCCGGCGACCCAGGTGGTGCAATACGCGGACCTCGAGCACACTCCGGCGCCAAGCAAGGGAGCGATCCTCTTCCCCACGGACAGTAACAAGAGCGTGATCACGTCGTCGGCGGTCAACGCGCTGGTGGCCTACAAGCTGGGACTGCAGAGCACGGCCACGCCGCAGTTTGAAACGGCAGCGGGTGTGGAGGAGCGAGCTGAGGAGTTCGCCCGGCCGGCGCCGGAAACGCTGGTGACGGCCACGTTCCTGTCAGAGAACCGGCTGCGGGTGGACGCGCCCCAGACG
>JBAVMZ010000592.1:0-2235 GCA_049690595.1 Occallatibacter sp.
GGTCTGGGCGGCGGCTGGCTGATGCTGCGCACCAACCCGCTGACGCTGGCCCTGGCGCTGCTCACCGCGTTCACGTACGTGGCCATCTATACCCCGCTCAAGCGCGTCACCACGATGGCCACCTTCATCGGCGCATTCCCCGGCGCCATGGGTCCGCTTCTCGGCTGGACGGCGGCCCGCGGGCGGATCGAGTGGCCCGGCGTGGCGCTGTTCGCCATCCTCTTCGTGTGGCAGTTCCCTCACTTCATGTCGATCGCCTGGCTTTACCGCGCCGACTATGCGAAGGCCGGCATCCGCATGTTGCCGGTGGTGCAGCCCGACGGCTGGTCCACGGTGGTCGAGGCGCTCTTCTACGCCGTGCTAATGATTCCGGTCAGTCTGGCGCCCTGGCGACTGGGCCTGGCCGGCTTGCCCTACGCCATTGTGGCCACCGCGCTGGGGCTGGTTTACCTGGGTTACACGATCCGCTTCAGCCGCATCCTGCGGACCACGGACGAGGACGAGAGCCGCAGACTGGCGCGCGACCTGCTGAAGGTGAGCGTCCTCTACCTGCCGCTGCTCTTCACCACGCTGATGCTCACGGCCACCGCGCATCCCTGAGGGAGTTATGCACGCCAACGCACCCCAATCCGGAACCCGAGGCGCCATCGCCGCGATTGTGGCCATCAGCGCCGTTGCCGCCCTGTTCATCTGCTGGCTGGTTTACGTTCATCCGGCCGCTGCCTCCAGCGCCGAGTTCGCGTTCCTTCCCGCGCTCAATGCCACGCTCAATGGCCTTGCGGCGATTGCGCTCGTCTACGGCTTCGTGCAGATCAAGGCGGGCCGGCGGTTGCCCCATCGCAACGCAATGATTCTGGCGTTTCTTTTCTCCACGCTCTTTCTGGTCAGCTACCTGCTGCACCACTATCTGCACGCCGAGGTGAAATACCCGGCCGGAGCGCCCCTGCGCGCGGTTTACATTCCGCTGCTCATCTCGCACATTCTGCTGGCCGCGGTGGCGCTACCCCTGGTGCTCACCAGCTTCTTCTTTTCGCTGACGGGGCGCATCCCGCAGCATCGCGCCGTGGCCCGCTGGACTTTTCCGCTGTGGCTTTACGTCTCTGTCACCGGCGTGATCACCTGGATCATGCTGCGGCTGGCGCAGGGATGAGGCTGCCGATGGAGCAAGAGACTCGCAATCCGGCGACGGCGACCCAAGGCGATGGCACCCGCCAGCTCCTCCAGTGGGGCGCGACCATACTGGGCGCGGGCCTGGTGGCCGTCCTGCTGTTGCAAACCGTGCTCGGGGGTTTCTCGCCCACCGGGGCCAGCACCAACACGGGCTGGTTCGCCCTCATCGTCGCCCTCGGCTGCATTCCGTTTGGCGGTCTGCTGCTTCTGCTGGGCATTGCCAAGTGGCTGCGCAACCGCTCGCTCAGCCGCCGGTCCTGAGCGTCTGGTATCCTTTTTCCTTAAACGGAGCAAACACCCATGGCACGCAGCGTCAACAAAGTCATCCTAGTAGGCAACGTAGGCAAGGACCCCGAGATCCGTTCAACCCCCGGCGGCACCATGGTCGCCAACCTGACCCTGGCCACCAGCGAACGCCAGAAGGACGCCCAGGGCAACTGGCAGGACAAGACCGAGTGGCACAACCTGGTCGCCTTCACCCGCACCGCGGAGATTATCCGCGACTACGTCAAGAAGGGCTCCAAGCTCTTTATCGAGGGCAGGCTCCAGACCCGGAGCTGGGACGACAAGGAGTCCGGCCAGAAGCGCTACCGCACCGAGATCATTGTCAACGATCTGGTGCTGCTCAGCGCCCGTGAAGAGGGCTCGGCAGGCGCCGGCGGATACACGCGCCAGGCCAGTTCGTCGGCCAGCTTCGACCAGCGTCCTCCGGCTGCCGCCACGCAGGACGAGTATGGCCAGTCGGCGGAGATCTCCGACGAAGACATCCCCTTCTGATCGCGGCCTCCGCGCGCAGAATGGAAAGACCGGAATCCCGCCCGCGGCTTTGTGCACGGGCGGGATTCCCTGCGCTCAGAGCGATTCCACAATTCCCGTGCCCTTTCCAGCATCGAGCAAGGTGGCGTTTTCTTGAGGAAAACGCCACTTATGGACATGGGCTTCGGGGTACAGCGATTGTGGAACCGCTCAGGCCTTGGTTTTCGCCAACGGGTCGTTGTCGCGGTCGGTGACTTCGGCCAGCGCGGCCAGCCTCGCCGCCAGCTCCGGGGTCCAGCAGCCCTCCGG
>JBAVMZ010000593.1:0-1543 GCA_049690595.1 Occallatibacter sp.
CTTCTACTCCGCGGCCCTCGTCCCGCGCGCGGCCGGCCCGGCGCTGCTGGTTGGCGGCATCGACGGCAAAGTCCTGCTTGCCGAGGGCGGCGCGCTCAAGCCCGTCAACGGCGCGCGCGACTGGGGCTCGGACTTTGCCGCGCTCCGCTCCGGCTGCGGCGCGGGCACGCAGATTGTGACCTCCGGCTCCGGCGAAGCGCTCGCCGACTCGTTGCGCGCCTTCGAACTGCCCGCGCTCGAAGTCATTCCCGTCTCCGCGCCGCTCGCCATGGAGGGCACGGTGATCGCGCTCTGGGCCGCGCCCGACGGCAAGAGCCTGCTCGCCGTGGTTCGCGGCGCTCAAAACCGCTACGAGGTGGATCGTGTTACGGCGCTCTGCAATTAGCCTTCTGCTGGCCGCGCTCGCCCTGCCCGTGGCCGCGCGCACACGGCCGCACTACGGCGGCACCATCCACGTGGAGACCGAGGGCGACCCCTGGCAGCCCGGCTCGCTTGCCCGCCGGCTCGTCTTCGACGGCCTGACCGCGATGAGCCCCGAGGGCGTGGCGACGCCCGCCCTCGCCATCGACTGGAAGCCTGAGAACAACAACCACCGCTGGCAGTTCCGGCTGCGACCCGGCGTCCGCTTCCAGGACGGAACGCCGCTTACTTCGATCAACGCCATCGCCGCGCTGGCTGCGGTTTGCGGCTCCGGTTGCCCGTGGAGCGGCCTGCACGCCGTCGGCTCCTCCGTGGTCTTCACCGCGGACTCGCCGCTGCCCAACCTGCCCGAGCTGCTGGCCGGCGACGCCTACCGGCTCTCGCTCACTGTAACCGCCAGCGGCGCCACGCCCGCGGTCACCACGGGCACCGGCCCCTACCAGGTGGCCGGCTTTGCCAACGGCGTGCTCTCCCTCACCGCCTGCGACGCCTGTTGGCAGGGCCGGCCCTTTGCCGATGCGGTTGAAATTCGCGTCCACCGCGCCGTCCGCGACCAATGGCTCGATCTCTCGCTGGGCCGCGCCGACCTGGCCGAGGTCCCCGCCGAGCAGCTCCGCCAGGCCCGCGACCAGCGGCTCGGCCTGCTCGTTTCGCCGCCAGCCACGCTCGTCGCGCTTCAGGTCTCCGACTCCGGCCCGCTGGCCAACCCCAACCTGCGCGCGGCCATCGCCGCCGCCGTCGACCGCTCGGCTCTCTCGAACGTGATCTTCCAGAAGCAGGGCGAGGTCACGGCCAGCCTGCTGCCCGCCGCGCTCACCGGCTACGGCTTTCTCTTTCCCGCCGAGCGCGATCTGGGCCGCGCCCTCAGCCTGCGCGGCGGCCTGAGCACGCCTCTGCTCACACTCTCTGCCGACGGCTCCGGCCCCATGCAGCTCGTCGCCCAGCGGCTGGCGCTCAACCTGCACGACGCCGGCTTCAACGTGCAGCCGGTCAACGCGTCGCAGGTTCCACGCGGCGATCTCGTCCTGCGCCGCATTCCCCTGGAAACCGCCGAGCCAGCGGCGGCGCTTGAGTCGATCGTCCGCGCTACCGGACCGGGCGCGGCCGTCGAAGCGCCAACCAC
>JBAVMZ010000594.1:0-7311 GCA_049690595.1 Occallatibacter sp.
GGTCTGGCTAACCCCCCCCCGCACAGCACTTCGCCGCCCACGCCTTCGCGGCGAGCCTGTCGGCCGGTCATCACGCCCTTGGGCGTGGTCAGAATCGAGATGCCCAGTCCGCCCTGGACGCGCTTGATCTCGTCGCGGCCCACGTAAACGCGGCAGCCCGGACGGGAAACGCGCGCCAAGTCGCGGATGGCCGCTTCGTTGCCGCCGTACTTCAGGTAGACGCGCAGCACCAGCTTGCCCTCTTCTTCCTGGGTCTTATAGCTCTGGATATACCCTTCTTCCTTCAGGATGCGGGCAATCTCGGTCTTCAGCTTGGAAGCCGGAACATCCAGCTTCTGGTGACGCGCCCGGATTGCATTCCGGATCCGCGCCAGGAAATCCGCTACAGGATCGGTCAGACTCATTCCTTCTCCTTCATTCCCCGTTCGCCCGCCCTGCGGGAACCTGCGGGAATGCTTGAAACAGCTATTAGCTTTCAGCTTTCAGCTTTCAGTCCCTTTCGCTCAAGTACGCGCCGTCAACTCGACACGGAAAAGCTGAAAGCTGATAGCTGATAGCTGACGGCTGCTCTTCTACCAGCTCGACTTGACGACGCCGGGAATCTCGCCCTTCAGGGCCAGCGCCCGGAAGCACAGGCGGCAGATGCCGAACTTGCGCAGGAAGCCTCGCGGGCGCCCGCAGAGCTTGCACCGGTTGTGCTTGCGGCAGCCGAACTTCGGCTTCCGCGCGTCCTTCACTCTCTTTGCCGTGGTTGCCATATTCCTCTTCAACCCCAACTGAAGCCTTCAGCTTTCAGCTTTCAGCTCTCAGCTTTTCCTTGCCGGCTCGACCGTCTCGAGCCGGTTTTGAATCTCCCGTGTTCAAGTGCCCCTCGAAGCGGCACGACCAAGCTGAAAGCTGAAAGCTGACAGCGAATAGCTGCTTACGCGCCCTGGCGGAAGGGCATGCCGAATGCCTTCAGCAGCGCCCGCGCGCCGTTGTCGTCCCCAGCCGTGGTCACGATAGTGATGTTCATACCCTTCAGCTTCTCCACCTTCGAGTAATCGATCTCGGGAAAGATCAGCTGGTCGCGCAGGCCGAGCGTGTAGTTGCCGCGGCCATCGAAGCTCTTTGTGGACACGCCGCGGAAGTCGCGCACTCGCGGAAGCGCGGTCGAGATCAGCCGGTCTAGAAACTCGTAGGCCTTGTCCGAGCGCAGCGTCACCATGGCGCCAATCGACATGCCGGCGCGCACCTTGAAGGCCGCGATCGACTTCTTTGCCTTGGTGGTTACCGGCTTCTGGCCGGCAATCGCCGTCAGGTCGGCCACCAGCGGGTCCAGCAGCTTGGTGTTCTGCGTGGCCTCGCCCAGTCCCATGTTGATGACGATCTTCTCCAGCTCGGGAACCGCCATCGGGTTCTCGATCCCAAGCTCCTTTTGCAGGGCCTGTTTGATCTCCCTGTGATACTTCTCTTTCAACCGTGCCGCCATGGCTCTCTGTTTCCTTTCTTCCGGACTTCGGAGTGGCCCGGAGGCCGTGTACCGTTACGGAAGGTGCTCAATTCAGCTGTCAGCTATCAGCCCAGGCTCTCAGTCTCTTTGCTTCCTTCGGCGCTTTCCCTGGCATCGCCAAGCTGAAAGCTGAAAGCTAAGAGCTGAAAGCTGCCTCTTTACTTCTTCGTGGGCATCGTCTGCCCGCACTTCTTGCACACCCTAACCTTGATGTCACCCTCGGCCTTGTAGCCGATGCGCACCGGCCCGCAGTTGGGGCACACCAGGGCGACGTTGGAAATCTGAATCGGCGACTCCTGGTCGGCGATGCCGCCCTTGGTCCGGCGGCCCGTCTTCGACGAGACCGTCTTCTTGACCACGCGGACGTGCTCGACCAGCAGCGTGCCCTTGTCCGGGAAGACGCGCAGCACCCGCTGCGTCTTGCCGCGGTCCGATCCGGTCAGGATCTTGACCGTGTCGTTGCGATGAATGTGTACACTCGGCATTTCTTCTCCATGCAGCTATCAGCTTTCAGCTTTTAGCTCTCAGCTTTCCGTTGCCAGCTTCTGGCTGTCAGCTTCAGGCCAACTGCTTTGAATCTCCCCGCTTTCCTCAACGCCTGTCCAGACGATGCCTGGCTGAAAGCTGGGAGCTGAAAGCTGCCTTTAGACCACTTCCGGCGCCAGCGAGACGATCTTGAGGAACTTCTTCTCGCGCAACTCGCGGGCCACCGGTCCGAAGACGCGCGTGCCCACCGGCTCGTTGGCTTCGTTGATCACCACGGCCGCGTTCTCATCGAAGCGGATGTAGGTGCCGTCGCGGCGGCGGTGCTCCTTGCGCGTGCGCACGATGACGGCCTTGACCACCTTGCCTTTTTTCACCGTGCCGTCGGGCGAGGCTTCCTTCACCGCGGCGGTGACGATATCGCCCAGGCCGGCCTTCTTGCCCAGGCCTCCGCCCAGGGGCAGAATCACTTGCAGCTTGCGCGCGCCCGAGTTATCGGCCACCGCGAGCATGGTTCTCATTTGCACAGCCATGGGTAAAGTCTCCTTCCTCGCTCTGGCTTACTTGGCGCTCTCGGCCGTGGCTACATCGTCCAACTGGGCCAGCGACGAGCGGCGCACGATCTCTTCGAGAGCCCACCGCTTCAGCTTGCTGGTCGGCCGCGTCTCGCGGATGCGCACCACGTCTCCCATGCGCGCCGAACTCTGCTCATCGTGGGCATAGAACCGCTTGGTCGTGCGCATGATCTTCTTGTACTTCGGGTGCGCCTTGCGCATCTCGACCGCGACCACGATGGTCTTCTGCATCTTGGTCGAGACCACCTCGCCCACCTTCTCGTTACGCCGCGCGCCTGTGGCCGGCGCCTCTGCTGCTTCTATCTTCGCCGTCATTTAGCGCGCTCCCTTCTTGGTTGCCGCGGCGGCCAGATCCGGGCTCGCCCCGCGAATGCCCAGCTCGCGCTCCCGCGCCACGGTCTTCATCCGAGCGATCTCCCGGCGCAGTTGGCGCAGCTTCTTCACGCCGTCGTTCTGGCCCAGCGACACCTGGAAGCGCAGGCGGAAGAGCTGCTCGGCGGCAGTCTTCTCCTGGTGCGCCAGTTCCTCGTCGCTCAAGTTGCGAATCTTTTCCAGTTCCATCGTGTTTCCTTTTCTCGTGCCCGCCTAGCTGGCGGCCGCCTGAACCTTTTCCGCCCCGGGGCGCATCACGAACTTGGTGCGCAGCGGCAGCTTGTTCGACGCCAGGCGCATCGCCTCTTCGGCGACCTCCGGAGCAACCCCTTCCATCTCGAAGAGAATCTTGCCCGGCCGCACCACTGCCACCCAGTGGTCCAGCGCGCCCTTGCCCGAGCCCATGCGGACTTCGGCTGGCTTCTTGGTGATCGGCTTGTCCGGGAACAGGCGCAGCCATATCTTGCCCCCGCGCTTGATGAAGCGGGTCATGGCAATTCGGCTGGCTTCGATCTGACGGTCGGTGATGTAGCCGCACTCCATGACCTTCAGCCCGTACTCTCCGAAAGAGAGGGTGGAGCCGCGCCACGCCTTGCCGCGCCGCTTGCCCTTCTGCTGCTTCCGGAACTTCACCTTCTTTGGCATCAACATAACGAAACCCTCAAAAACAGTTCGTAGTTCCGAGTTCGTAGTTCTCAGTTCTTCCGGCTCGTCAGCGGCAGGGCCGACTGCGAACAACGAACTGCGAACTATGAACTGCTCTTAAAACACGCCCGCCGCGGCAGCCGCCGGCGCTTGGCGCCGCTTCTGCTCGTAGATATCGCCACGGTAGATCCAGGTCTTGACCCCGATCACGCCGTAGGTGGTGTTGGCCTCGGCAAAGCCGTAGTCAATATCCGCGCGCAGCGTGTGCAGCGGCAAACGGCCCTGCAGGTACCACTCCGAGCGCGCGATTTCGTTGCCGTTCAGGCGGCCCGACACGCGCACCTTGATCCCCTTGCAGCCGAAGCGCAGCGCCGAGTCGACGCTCTTGCGCATGGCGCGGCGGAAGCTGACGCGCTTTTCCAGTTGCAGCGCGATGTTCTCGGCCACCAGCTGCGCGTCCAGCTCGGGCTTGTTCACCTCGATGATGTCGATGAAGACATCCCGGTTGGTGCGCTTGCCCAGCTCCACCTTCAGCTTCTCGATCTCGGCGCCCTTGCGGCCGATCACGATCCCCGGACGCGCCGTGCGGATCAGGAAGCGCAGCTTGTTGCCCGGGCGCTCGATCTCGACCGAGCTGACACCGGCGGCCTTCAGCTTCTCCCGCAGCTCGGCCTTCAGCTTCACGTCCTCGACCAGCAGCTTGTCGTAGTCGCGCTCCGAGAACCAGCGCGAGCGCCAGGGCTTGTTGACCCCAAGGCGAAATCCGTACGGATGGACCTTCTGTCCCATATGCTTCCTCTCAAAACCTCTCGCGGCCTACTTGGAGGCTTTCTTCGCCGCGGTCTTCTTGGTTGCCTTTGCCGACGCGGCGGGCTCTTCCGCCTTGGTCACCAGACCCGCTGCCGTCTCGCGCTCGGCCACGCTCACCACAATGTGCGCGAGCCGGCGCTGGTAGCGGTAGGCGCGGCCCATCGGCGCCGGACGGATGCGCTTCATGCGCGGCCCGTCGTTGGCCAGAGCCTGCTTGACGTAGAGCGAGTCCACGTCGAGATCGACGCCCTGCTCGCCGGCCACGTAGCGGGCGTTGTCCACCGCCGAGGTCAGCAGCTTGTGAATCACCGGGGCGATCCGCTTCTTGGTGAAGGCCGCCGTCTCCAGCGCCTCCTGAACTCCCCGGCCCTTGATCAGATCCAGCACCAGCCGCGCCTTCTGCGGCGACACCCGCTGAAACTTCGCTTCGGCCCGGTATTCCTTCGTCTCGACTGCCATAGTCTCTTCCTTGTTCTGAGCTGTCGGCCTTCAGCCATCAGCTCTCAGCTCTTCATTGCCCCAACGGCGGATTCCAGCAAGACCAAGCTGAAAGCTGATAGCTGACAGCCGACCGCTCGCTCTACCGCGCCTTCGCGCCCGCCTCGGCGGCCTTGCTGCCCCCGGTGTGGCCCTTGAAAGTGCGGGTCGGCGCGAACTCGCCCAGCTTGTGGCCGACCATGTTCTCGGTCACGTACACCGGAACGAACTTCTTGCCGTTGTGCACGGCGATGGTGTGGCCCACGAACTCGGGAAAGATCGTCGAGCGCCGCGACCAGGTCTTGACGACCTTCTTGTCGTTGGCCTGGTTCAATACCTCGATCTTCACCGTCAGGTGCGCATCCACGAACGGGCCCTTCTTTGTCGAACGTGCCATAAAATCAGCTCCTAGCTTTCAGCTTTCAGCTCTCAGCCTGTCCTTGCCCCGGCCAAAAGCCTCCGGCAGCCCTAACCTTTTCCCAAGCATACCCAGCCGATAGCTGAAAGCTAAAAGCTGAAAGCTGCCTTTCTCTACTTCGAGCGGCGGCTGACGATCAGCGCGTCCGTCCGCTTGTTGTTGCGCGTCTTGTAGCCGCGCGTCGGCTGGCCCCACGGCGTCACCGGGTGACGGCCGCCGGAGGTCTTGCCTTCGCCGCCGCCGTGCGGGTGGTCCACCGGGTTCATGCTCACGCCGCGGTTGGTCGGGCGAATGCCCAGCCAGCGGTTGCGGCCGGCCTTGCCGATGGACACGTTCTCGTGGTCCGTATTGCCCACCTGCCCGATCGTCGCCATGCAGTCGACCAGCACCTTGCGGGTCTCGCCGGAAGGCAGCTTCAACAGCGCGTAGTCGCCTTCCTTGGCCACAAGCTGCGCCTGCGCGCCAGCCGAACGCGCCATCTGCGCGCCCTTGCCCGGACGGAGCTCGACTGCGTGCACCGTGGTACCGGCGGGGATGTTCTTGAGCGGCAGAGCATTGCCCACCAGAATGTCGGCCTCGGGACCCGAGCTCACCGTGGCGCCGACATTCAAACCCACCGGCTGCAGGATGTAACGCTTGTCGCCGTCCAGGTAATGGATCAGCGCGATGCGCGCCGAGCGGTTCGGATCGTACTCGATCGTCGCCACCTTGCCGGGGACGCCGTACTTGTCGCGCTTGAAATCGATCAGGCGGATCTTCTGCTTGTGCCCGCCGCCGTGATGGCGGATGGTCAGGTCGCCCGAGTTACGCCGGCCGCCGGTGCGCTTGCGCGTCGTGAGCAGCGGCTTGTGCGGCTTCGACGTCGTCAGGTCGTCGTTCGACAGCGAGGTCTGGAAGCGCAGCGTCGGTGTGATCGGTCTGTATGTCTTGATTGCCATCGTCTTTTGTCCTGGAGATTTCCGGCGCTCTCTTGCGAGCCCCGCTCTCCCCGTTTCTCCGGATCGGGCCAACCGGGCCCGGTTCCGATAGTCCTTCTTCGTGAGCTTTCAGCTATCAGCTGTAAGCTTTCAGCTCTTCCTTGCCTCGGCCTTCCCCGTTGACTCATCCATTCATGCAGCCACGGATAAGCTAAGAGGTGAAAGCTGAAGGCTGAGAGCTACAAATTGCTCACGTACTCGGGCAGCTTCTCTCCGGCCTTCAGGCGCACATAAGCCTTCTTCCAGTCCGGCTTGAAGCCCGTGTAGCGTCCGCGGCGGCGCTCCTTGCCGAGAACGTTGGCGGTGCGGACCGCAGCCACCTTCACTTTGAAGAGGGCTTCGACGGCCTGCTTGACCTCGGTCTTGGTCGCCTCGGGAGCCACGTCGAAAACCAGCGTCCCCTCGGTCTCCTTTACACCCAAACCCTTTTCCGTGATCAGGGGGCGGCGAATGACGGTATACAGTGTCGGCATTATGCTGCCTCCGTTTGCGCGGCGAGGCGGCGCTTCGACGCGATCTTTTCCAGGCCCGCCGTCAACTGCTCGATGGCGGCCTTCGAGAAGATGGCCTGCTCGTAACGCAGCAGATCGTAGGGGTGCACTTCGTTGTTCAGGACCAGCTCGACGCCCTTCAGATTGCGCGCGCCCAGAATCAGCGCCGGCGAAAGCGTCTTCGAGTTCTCGACCAGCAGAGCCGTGCGCGTCACACCCAGCTTATCGAGCGCCGTGCGGTAGAGCTTCGTCTTCGCTTCGGCAATCTCGAGCGTGTCGACCACGGTCAGCTTGCCGTCTGCCAGCTTCGCGGCCAGCGCGGAGCGCAGCGCGCCCAGCAGCTTCTTGCGCGGGAAGGCGTAATCGTAGCTGCGCGGCTGCGGTCCATGCACAGTGTGTCCATGGCGCCAGAGGGCCGAACGGACCGAGCCTATACGGGCGCGTCCGGTGCCCTTCTGCTTCCACAACTTCTTGCCGGAACCGGCAACCTCCGAACGGCTCTTGGTCTTGTGCGTGTCCTGGCGCAGCGATGCGCGATAGTGCTTCACGGCCTCCCACAGCAGAGCTTCGT